>NZ_JBHILT010000145.1:0-959 GCF_042193405.1 Bartonella sp. TT110JLCBS | reverse complement strand
ATTGATATTGATCCGCAAAGTTTTTTCTAAAACCAGTATCGCATAAAGTGAAGGTCTCTTTGCTTAAGGTGCTTTACTTGAACTCTTATATTATTCAGAATAAGCATTCAGGCAGCAAAATATGATACATGTACATTGCATTAAGTAGAGCTACGGGAAAAAATATCTTTGTTATAAAACCAGCAGAAGCGCCTCTCTTCTTCGAGGGCACTATCATTTCGGCTTTTACTCCTTTTTTGTACGAGGGACAGTATCTTTTTGATAGGCGGATTCTTTTTATAAGGGCTGAAAATGCTTAGCTGTACACCAAAAGTATCCAATTCTATTCGAGTTCAAATTGATAGCGATCTATGCTTTTTCTAAAATCAGTGCAATATAGTGATATATAAAGTGAAGCTATGTGGGCTTAATGAAGGTCATGTTTTTGATAAAAAAATTTGAAAAGAGAGAATTTGTCGATATTTGAAGCTTATCCGGTATGAAAAATGATATATTGTCATTATAAATCAATGTTTTGTATATTAAAAGAGTGTGCTTACAAGAAAATATTACTTGGTAAAATTTTTTAAAAGGAGTGGGTGTTTGAAGAAAAAAGATCAATTTTTTCTTTAATTTTTAGGAGGATATTCATTGTTTTTTCTTTCTTATCAGTTTGAAATAATAGACTTTTTCAGTCGCCGTCGTCTTTCGTTAAAGGTTTTGTGGTGATAAAGGGAATGTTTTGTTATGGTGACAAGAGCGTTTGGTGACAAGAGCGTTGGAAGAAAAATCAAAGAGAGTGAAAAAATCGCTCAGAGAATGTCAAAAAGAGGCATAAAAAAACTGTGATGCCATCCTGTATATCTAAAAAAAATGCTTTTCAAAAATATTTTGAATATTTTATTAAAATTTTTAAAAAGCAGCGATTTGTGGTGTTGCGAGTCGGTTATGTCTATGCTAGAAACCAAGTGATTTTTGTT
>NZ_JBHILT010000144.1:670-963 GCF_042193405.1 Bartonella sp. TT110JLCBS | reverse complement strand
AGCTGCTGCTGCTGTTATGCAATCACGAATTTTTCGCACGCTTTCTAGTTGGAATGAGCTCGATGATGCACAGCTGCAAGAAACCTTAACACGGTTTGAAAAAAAACCTGTTAATGCGCAAAAACTAACTTATGCACGGCAACTCTTTGCGCGTGCCCTCGAAACGCCTGGTGGCTTAAAAATTCAAACGATTCATGCTTTTTGTGAAGCTCTCTTACATCAATTTATGTTAGAAGCCAATATTGCAGGGCATTTTGAACTTCCCGATGATATCGGTCGAAAAAAATTACAAC
>NZ_JBHILT010000144.1:0-638 GCF_042193405.1 Bartonella sp. TT110JLCBS | reverse complement strand
CAACCTGCTTTGCAGCTGTTACTTCAAGTTATTAGCGAACATACTTTTAATCAATTGCTCTATGAGGCAGTTGAAAAGCAACATAAATTGTCTGATTTTTTATCTTCTCTTTTATCTGAAAATGGAGAAGAAAAATTGCGCGCGCTTTTTAACTTAGCGCCCAATGAAACAAATCAATATCTTCTGGAACAAATTAAACAAACAGCGCGCCTTCCTCTTTATGCTCTTAAGCATTGTGAAATCAATGGTAGTCAAAGCTTTAAGGATATGGTGGAAAAATTTTCTCAATTAAAAAAGGCGCGTGATGAGACAAATATTCTCAATAGTATTTCTGATATTTATTTTACAACAAAAGGTGAGCCACGGAATTTCTCAAATTTATCTCGTAAAAAATCAGACGAAATTTGGCCTTTTATTCAACAAATGCTTGAAGATAAACAAAACAAGCTTTCTGTTCTTTTAGAAAAATATCAATGCGCAAAGGTTGCCACCCTCAATATGGCTGCTTTTCAGCTCTGTACTATTTATCTCAAAATTTATAAGAATCTAAAAAAGTCCAATGGCTTCTTAGACTTTGATGATCTTATTGAGCGTACACTTCATTTGTTACAGCGCAAAGGTGCAAGCCAATGGGTGCA
>NZ_JBHILT010000143.1:0-971 GCF_042193405.1 Bartonella sp. TT110JLCBS | reverse complement strand
ACAGGTCAAATTGATGTTCTGAAATCTTATCAAAATTTTTTAGAAGCCGGTAAGATTTCTGAGATTTTGGATGACCGTGAAGTAGAGAGATATATTAACCATGCCGTTCAATTTGCTGAAGAATATCTGAAAATCTTTAATGAGCGAAAAGCTATAGATGATCGTCTTAGTTTACAAGATTTGTCTTTTCTTAATACAGTTTCTGAAGACTTAAAAAGGATGGACTGGACAGTCTATCGTGATAAAAATTACAATTGCAATGCTTATTTTATAACGAAAGATCGTATCATTAATATAGTGTACGACCTTGATAAAAACGGAGAGACACCATTTGTTACCTTCAAGGTTTCTCTTTCAACACTTGGTTTTTCTACAGCTTATCGATCTATTTTCATCAATACTCCCCAATATACCGTTCTTAAAGAATCAGAAGAAGTTTATGCGGTTTCTAGTACTGAATTGGATGAAGGCAAGCTGAAACAGATCAGTGCGGATATTCTTGAATGGGCTGATCAACAAAATGTGAATCAAATCATCTATGATTATGCGGCTTTGTCCCCAGACAGTGAATATGATCTTGCGAAGTTGCACCTTATTGCACTTATTCTTATTGGGGATGTTGAAAAACTCAAATTTTATAAGGAAAGTTTGAAGGATAAAAACTTTTCAGCTTTGATAAGGGAAAACATAGCACATATTATTGATAACGTCCTTGCTCTTGCACGCCGTTATCGGACTGGTTTTCCTAAAAACGCTCCGATTTTAAGCTTGGATCCGCAAACAGCATCTGTTGCTTCTAAAACAACTTCTGTTGAAGTGGCAGAGGAAGTGGATGAAGCGGATGACACTGATGATCGTCTCACCATGGAAAGTGCTCATGCACTTTTAAAAAGTCTAGGCTGGTCAACCGAGAAAATCAATGAGAATGACCATATGGCAAGCTATCAATTGGCTGATCGTGAAGTAGACAT
>NZ_JBHILT010000142.1:0-975 GCF_042193405.1 Bartonella sp. TT110JLCBS | reverse complement strand
TACACCTGTAATCTGCCGCGTCATGCCCGTACTTTTATTACCAACACTAACGGCACCCTGCGTACTTTTCCATTGCGCTTCAGTGCTTTCTGTTGCCCCCTGCAGCGAAGAAGTATATCCTGAAACACCTGCAGCCCTATCAGCGATAGTATCACTTCCTATAGCAACACCACCTTGTACAGAAACTATAGAATTGACACCCATTGCGATACTGCTTGGACCCAAAGCGTGAGACATGGAACCTATAGCAATACTATACAGCGCCTCCTTTGTTGCAGATGCATTGTAACCAAGAGCAATCCCCTTTTCTGCATAATTCTTCGCGCCGTAACCAAGAGCCATTGCATAATCACCAGCTGCAAGCACTCTATTTTTTTCATCAACATTCTGTGTTTCAGATCCAGGAGTAGTTCCAACAGCACCGATTGCAATGCTAAAAACACCTTCCGTTTTTGCCCCCCGCCCCAAAACAACAGTACCATACGAGCCCTTAGGTGCCTCTGCCTTATAACCAATAACAGTACTCCAACCATCACCAGATTTTGCACCGTACCCGATAACAATAGCGCCGTATGTACCTCTCCCATCAACACTACCAACCACATCGTCACCAATAAAAACACCCCACTTGCTTTTTGTATAATTAATCCCACTACCCAAAATAACATTGTTATCTTGAGAACGTTGCATTCCTGCAGTTCCACCCCGCAAAAGGTCAGAAACATTAACAGGGGCTGCATTCTCATTATTCCCTGAAAACTGTTGGGTTGTAGAGCTATCACGAACAAGCGACCGTGGACTAATGAGAGACTTTTTATATTGCTCGTCTGTATCTAGAGTTCTTACCAATAAATTTTTGCTATCGTCCGCAAGAACATTTACGATAGAACTCTTATCGCTCTTACCAGAAAGGGTTTTGGTTAAAAAATTTGCGTAATCATCAGAATCATTCAAACCAGCAACAGAGAGAAGGCT
>NZ_JBHILT010000141.1:0-981 GCF_042193405.1 Bartonella sp. TT110JLCBS | reverse complement strand
AAAAAGCTAATCATAAAGAAGTTTAAGAAGAAAAAACAACTTCAAAATGTCCTTCAAGCGTTTTAACTTCTTTCGGATTAACAATAATCTTTATATCGTTTCCCAATTTTGCCAAACACTCAAGCATTTTCATTTCACTAATTCCTCGAAATTCTCCACTTAAGAGTTTAGACAGTTTTGGTTGAGTCATTTTCAAAAGTTGACTAGCCTGTTTTTGTGTTAAGTTCTTTTCTTTCAGAATTTGACTAATCTTATGAGCAAGTTGCGCTTTGATAAGCATCTCTCTGGAATCTGAAAAGCCAAGATCCGCATAAACATTGGAACTACCGTGAAAAACATTGATCATTTTAATTCCCTTCTAATTGTTCTGCTAACTTGAGACGTTCTTTAATCAGATTAATGTCTGGTTTTGGTGTTGCAATGCCACGGGTCGATTTTTTCTGAAAACAATGCAACACATAAAGAGATTTTTTATATTGTATCGTATAAACAGCGCGATAAGTTCCTTGAATATCGCGTTCAATAATTTCTAGAACATTGGCAGATCCAAACCCCTTGAGAACCTTAACATTTTCTCCTCTATCTCCTATCTGAGCAAGATAAAGAGCATAACCAATCCTTTGTTGAATAAGATCAGGAAGACTTTTTATATCTTTGAGTGAAGAACCAAGCCATATGATACGTTTTATTTTACTCATGATTATTAATATACCCATATGGGTATATTTTCAAGTGGTTATTCTAATTTTGTGATTTTTTAATAACTATTATTAATAAAATTGACTTGATAAAAATGGTAACAAAAAACCATAATTGTTTATTTATCTTATGAAAAGCTGCTTTGTAAAAACCAACGCTTCCAAATGTAAAAAGAACGTTTTTTGCAGATATTTATTGAATATGCATTTGCTTTTGATTGGATTGTTAAAGCTACCGAGCGTTTTGATTTGTTTGATACGTTTGATAGCCATAACAAGCGTT
>NZ_JBHILT010000140.1:0-986 GCF_042193405.1 Bartonella sp. TT110JLCBS | reverse complement strand
CTTGACACGCATCATATCCGTTACATGATCTGTATAGGTACGACCTGTTGTGATCGGAACACCATATGCCGAGCGCGTATTTTCACCGGTGCCTGACTGAAGATAAATATCAACCCAAAGATCTGTAGAGGGGTCATAAACCATACCTTCTGGTGAACTATGCGGATGGTGATTGAGACACCAAACTGAATTGGGTAAAATATCCCCTGCTCTATAACCAGACAATGGATGACCGGAAATCGTACCAACATCCGCACAGAGCGTATGAAACCCTCCTATCTTTCGCGAATTACTCACTGTGTAATCCCTTGGATACGTAGAGTTTTCTGATAAAACAAATTTATGAGACTGTCCTCCATCAGAAACCAAATAAACATAATAATCCTTACCCGCCGAAAGAGAAGGAACGCTTATTCTTGTATCTACCGTATAACTTGCAACTAAAATATCATTGCCTAATGCCAAAGTTATGCGTGTTCCTTTTTTCAAGGTTAATTCCGCTTTGCCTTTCGCAACAAGAAACGGTGTGGAAATTGAAAGAACCGTTAAATTGGACTGTTTCAGTAAATTGTTTACCTCTTCCGCTAGCGCTTTTGCCTGTGAAGCTACTGTATGGGCTGTTGTTGCCGTTGCTAGGGAACTCTTGATACCTCCAAGCTCTTGTTTCGTCGTATCGGCTGTTGTTTTAGCTTCTTCTGCTGTCCTTTTCGCTCTATCAGCTACTTCCTTGGCTTTTTCGGCTTCATCTTTTGCTTCATACGCGTAGTTATTGGCTTTCTCCGCTATTTTCTTGGCTTCTTCGCCTGCCGTTTCTGCTAAACTTGCTGTAAGCTTAGCACTATCTGCTGTTTCATTCGCTTTGTGGGCTTTATTCCACGCTGCATTCGCTGTGCTTTTTGCATTTTCCACCTCACTACGCCCTTGCTCCGCATCATGCTTGGCATACCCTGCTTTCTATTTGGGTTCTTGGGCTGTTTCCTCCGCTT
>NZ_JBHILT010000139.1:0-996 GCF_042193405.1 Bartonella sp. TT110JLCBS | reverse complement strand
TTTGGTTCTAATTTAGCAATGATATTGTCTTTCCGCTCGTTTTCATCTTTTAAATGCGTTAAGACACCAAGCATTACTGCTGGACTGGAGTAGTCGATCGATTGAACATAGGATTGCTTTATCTCGCCCCTACGCCATGCAACAAATAACTTAATAAGCATATAACGGACTTGAGAAGATTTTTCTGTATTCGATAATGTCGCAATCAATAACGCCTGCTCTTCGTTAAGCCAATATTCTGTTACGTTATTGCCCTTTATTACGTGCGCCACAGTGGCGCACCTCCCAAACCGTTCTATTTCTTGCATATTTCTTGTAATTAATTTTCTAACGTCACGTATACGAACAAACCCTAATTTTTCTGCTAAGTCCACATCGCGAACACGAGGCTCGTTTTCGACTTCTCGTAATTTGATTAATTTGTCTTTATTGATAGGTAAGTATGTGTTATTATTCATTGTAATTGACCTCTTTCAGGTTAGTTAGATGTAAAGCGTTAGAGAGAGTTTTTGCGGACTTATGCTCTAGCGCTTTTTCTTTTTTGAGAATGTTAATTATTTCAGATGAAAGAGAGCGATCATTCTCAGTCGCCCGATTAAACAACCACTCCTTTAATGTATGTGGCATATTTATTTTATATTGGATCGTTTTCATTTTACCTCCATATGCACATATTTAGTACCATAAAGGTACCTTGTGTCAAGTGTATTTTAGGTATATTTTAGGTGCATGACAAAAAAAGATCGTGTGCAATTTAAATTTCTCATTCCAATTGAACTGAAAAATCAATTGGAAGAGCTTGCTGAAGCAAATCATCGTAGCCTTACGGGTGAAATTCTTGCTCGTTTAGAAGGTTCTGTCCGCACTACCGTTACATTAAATCACCTACTGGCAATGAATTCAGAAGATCTCAAAAAGCTCCTTGAACAACCACTCGTGAATAAAAAACAATAAGATGCCACACATAGCCCCCTCAGAACGCTTTAAGCCTTCAAG
>NZ_JBHILT010000138.1:0-998 GCF_042193405.1 Bartonella sp. TT110JLCBS | reverse complement strand
TTGTCAAAAAAGGCATGTGTATTAGCCAAGAGCAAGCAGAAGAAATCCTTTGTGAAGACTTAAAGCAATTTGAGAAGACGGTAGAAGAATCGGTTACGGTTTCGTTAACGGATTGCCAATTCGCGGCATTGGTCTCGTTTTGCTATAATGTAGGAACCGCTGCTTTTTGCAAGTCAACCTTGTTGAAGAAGCTTAATCAAGGGGATTATGAAGCCGTACCCTTAGAGTTACAGAAATGGAATAAGGTGGGTGGGAAGCCTCTTGCTGGTTTAGCCAACCGTCGAGCAGCAGAAGCAGGATTATGGGCAAAAGGGTCTTATGTCTCTTCGAATTATCAAAGGGTAGAAACGAAAACGGCAACCGGACTTCTTAAAATAGAAGCACTTGCCCCGATTATAGGGTCTTGTTCTGGTTTTGGCGGCTTGTTAGCAGGCAATGGACCGGTGCAATGGGCATTAGCAGGCATGATGGTTTTAGCGGCTGTAACGGGCATAGTGATTGTCGCCAAGCGGTTTCGGGAGCAACGCTTATGATTTTTTGGCTAAAGAAATATTCTCTGATGTTTACAGCGGCTTTAGCCGTTTTTTTTATGGCTTTAGCCAAGGCGTTTCAGCTTGGCAAGCAAAGCGAACGGCAAAAGCAAACAGAGAATGCTTTAAAGACAGCAACAACGCGGCTTGAGGTAGAAAATGAAGTTAATCAAAAAAGTGATGCTGGTGTGCGCTCTGAACTTTCTCGTTGGGTGCGCGGCAAATAGGTCTGTTTCTTGTGGTGGCTGGTTGCCCATTTATTTGGATAATCAGGATGTTGCGGTCATCAGTTCCAACCTTGCAAGAGATATTTTGAAGCATAACAAGCAGGGAGCCCATTTATGTGGTTGGAAAGATGGTCAAGAAACGAAGCAGCAAAGATAAAGATCTTACAGAAAAAGAACAACAGCTCCTTCACGAGATGATAGAGACCTATCAAGGCTTAAAGATGATGTCACGCATCATGAA
>NZ_JBHILT010000015.1:0-48192 GCF_042193405.1 Bartonella sp. TT110JLCBS | reverse complement strand
GACTGCGACTGCGACTGCGACTGCGACTGCGACTGCGACTGCGACTGCGACTGCGACTGCGACTGCGACTGCGACTGCGACTGCGACTGCGACTGCGACTGCGACTGCGACTGCGACTGCGACTGCGACTGCGACTGCGACTGCGACTGCGACTGCGACTGCGACTGCGACTGCGACTGCGACTGCGACTGCGACTGCGACTGCGACTGCGACTGCGACTGCGACTGCGACTGCGACTGCGACTGCGACTGCGACTGCGACTGCGACTGCGACTGCGACTGCGACTGCGACTGCGACTGCGACTGCGACTGCGACTGAAAAAATGTATTATTTCAAACTCATAAGCAAGAAAAAATAACGGATATCCCCCTTAATATTAAGAAAAATTTGATCTTTTTTCTTCAAATACCCACGCTTTTGAAAACATTTCACCAAATATATTTCCTTTTAAAAACACTTTTAAAATATACAACTTAAATATACAACACATTGATTTATAATGATAACATATCTTTCTTCATACTGAAGTCCTCCCAACATCATTCTCTCATTTCAAGTTCTTTGATCAAAATCATTCCTTTGCTCCATTACAAGTAAGGAAGAGGGATAAAATGATTAAAGACAAAACATCTCTTATAAACGCTCTCAAGGACCAAGAGCTTTCGTAACACTCAGAGCGAAAATAATATAATGGTGCCAACCGGTATCTTTATAAAATAAAGATGGTACTCCCTAACGGCTTCTGTATTCATAAAACCTTGTACATTATATTACTCAATGATATTATTCACACGGGTAACATCATAAAATGAATTCGAGCGTGCTGAGAAATATTCACTTAAACAAGCATATATAATGTAACAATACAATGATATTCTGTTTTGGCTGCTCTGCTTTGCATGAAAAACGCAGCCCCATTAAAGAACAAGAGTAACAAAAGCTTGAAGAGCTAGGGCAGCTCCATAATTAAAAAATATTGCTATGAACGCTTTTAAAAACAAAAAAATCAAATAAAAAAGATGATAACGGTAAACACTTGTTTTTACCTTTACGCTCCAAAATGAATCTATGTTCTCATCAAAGATAAACAAAACAGATATAATATGTTCACTCTAATTTGGCATAACATCAAAACGACTCATACAGCACAAAAACATTTTATTTTCTATTACATGCTGCTGTATGAGGTTTGAACGTCAAACAACATCAAAACCACGACCTTCATTAAACCCACACCCCTTCATTGTAATATTGCACGGGTTTTAGAAAAAGCTTTGCGGATCAATATCAATTTGAACCCGAACGGAACTGGGCATTTTGGGTGTCCCGCTAAGCATGGCACGTATAAAACCTTGTATATCAAAAGAGCGCTGTCCTTGCAGCAAAAGCCGAAAACGATAACGCCCCCGAACTAAAGCCAAAGGCGCTTCTGCTGGTCCCATAACCGAGATATTTTTTTCCCGTGGCGCTGCTTGACGCAATGCGCGCGCATAATATTCTGCTTCTTGACGCTGTTGTGCAGATACGATCAAAGAGGCAAGCCGCCCATAGGGAGGCAAATGATAATGCTGCCGTGCCGCAATCTCACGTGTGTAAAAATCTTCTGGTTGACATGAAAGTAAGGCTTTGATGACCGGATGATCTGGTTGATAGGTTTGCAATAATCCTAAACTCTTCAATCCCACACGCCCTGCTCTTCCGGTAACTTGAGAAAGCAGCTGGAAGGTACGTTCACTTGCGCGTAAATCGCCATTGGCAAGACCAAGATCAGCATCAATAACGCCAACCAGAGAGAGCTTGGGAAAATGATGTCCTTTAGCGACCAACTGTGTTCCAATAATAATGTCCACATCGCCATTGGCAATGGCTTGCAATTCGCTGCGCAACTGTCCAATCCCTCCTTTGAGATCTGTTGAAAGGATCAATGATCGCGCCTGAGGAAAAAGCATTTGTGTTTCTTCGGCAATTCTTTCCACACCCGGTCCGCAAGCCACAAGATGATCTAATGTCCCGCATTCAGGACAGGCTTGAGGAAGTGGTTCATGATATCCACAATGATGACATTTCAGTTGCCCTTGCGCACGATGTTCTACCAGCCAACTTGAACAATCGGTACAATGAAAACGATGTCCGCAAATTCGGCATAAAGTCAAAGGTGCATAACCACGACGATTAAGAAAAAGAAGAGCTTGTTCGCCCTTATCAAGCGTTTGTTTTAAAGCCCTTTCAAGAGAAAAGGAAATAAAGCGCCCCTTTTGCACTCCTCCTTGGCGCATATCAACCACCCGCAACTGTGGAAGTGCAACTTCTTTAAAACGGGAAGGTAAATGCACCTTTTGATAACGCCCTTTTAAAACATTGGCTTGGCTTTCAATCGACGGTGTTGCTGAAGATAAAATAACAGGAAAATGCTCAAAAGAGCCCCGTGCAACAGCCATATCACGAGCATGATAAAAAATGCGCTCTTCTTGTTTATAAGCGCTATCATGTTCTTCATCGACAACAATCAAGCCAAGCTTAGGAAAGGGAAGAAAAAGTGCCGAACGAGCCCCCGCAACGACACGCACCCGCCCTTCTGCGACTTGCCGCCAGACGCGTTCTCTACGACGCGGTGTTAAATCGGAATGCCATTCTGCTGCCGCAGCGCCAAAGCGTGCATAAAAACGATCTAAAAACTGCTGAGTTAAAGCAATTTCCGGCAACAAAATTAAAACCTGCTTGTCCCCTTTGAAGGCTTGAGCAACCGCTTCAAAATAAACTTCTGTCTTTCCAGACCCAGTCACACCATCAAGCAAAAAAACTTGAAACTGAGAAGATAAAACACCTTCCCGCAATACTGTTGCTGCTTCATTTTGTGCTCCCTGCAACTGAGGAGGACAAAAATCAGGATCAGGCATTTCCACAAGATCAGGAGCAGGAACCATAACATCTTCGAAAACCCCTAGAGCTTTTAAACCTTCAACAACAGAAACCGAAGTTCCAGCCGCATGCGCAAGACCAGAACGTGTCCATATTTTCTCATCACGTACCAATTCCAAAATCCGTGATCGTGCTGGTGTGAGACGTTCTACATTGCCACCACAATATCGCAAACCCAGCATCTGCGCTTCCGGCTCTAAAGCAGCCGGTACAGACAAAACCAATCGTGCAACAAGACCAAAAGGTGCCATTGTATAGCGACTAACAAAACGCAAAAATGTGATCATTTCTGACTTTAATGGGGGACAATCAAAAACATGAAGAAGAAAGCGTAATTTTTCACGTGCCACATGAGCAGCCCCTTTCCCATCCGCTATTTTTTCTCCAACATCCACAACAAAACCGCAAAGTTCACGCCCCATCACCGGAACTCGAACAAAAGAACCAATATTCACTTCCATAGAAGACGGAACTTTATAACTATAAGGGTGAGCAACAGGAAGAGGAACCAATACGGATACAATCTTTTCCTCTATCATGTTTGAATTCATCTTTTTAACCAATCTACGACCTATTGAGCACCAACAGATCTACAGCTTATCTTTAAACACTCTTATAAAATTCATTGCAGGATTCAATCCCCCCGATCACAACACTTTTCTAACAAAAATTCTTTTTAACACGCATTCCATCACCAAAGTGCCAATATAAAGAACCAATCTCTTCTTCTATAGCAAAAAAACAGCGCCATCCTTCTGTGCAAATAAAGCTCATCACGCATTCAACATGATATCGTAAGTGCGTCCTTCAACAAAGCGATCCCATAGTGTGACTTCTTCCCAATGCACACTTTTATTTTTTTTACTGCCTCATATCTCAATTTATCTTCAACAAACTGATTTATAAAGATATAATCATCATTTTACATATTGTAACAAAAACCTTCAATACGAGAATTTTTTTCGTTATAAACAAATTCTTTGAGCACAGAAAAACTTCATGCATAAAACGCATATTTTCATCAACGGTGTTTTGCGACACAAAAATCCATTCACTGACACGCAACAAGAAAAACTAAATGTAAACCTCGTGAAAAAAGGAAACGTCTTATAAAAATTCTCAAATATCAAGAGCAATCACCAATGGGAAATGAGCACAGTGTATGATAATACTGGCTTATTGCCATAAGCATAAAGATATCATCAAGCAAAGATGCTAAGATACAAAGATGGTAGTGCGAAATGAATCCTACGCCTTATTACGAGCAACACCATGAAATGGACGTGAAAACAATAAGAGAGCTTTCTTTACAAAAAGTAGATACATAATTAATACCCTAGCATTTTTGTTCTTTATATTAATTCTTGCTCTTGCTTTTGCCGTCAACAATAGCGCATAACAAAAAATAGGGTAAAAGCTAAAAAGAAGAGGTTAGAGATGAAGTTTTTTGTGGATAGCGCCAATATTGAAGAAATCCAAGAGTTACAGAATTTAAGTCTTGTTGATGGTGTTACCACCAATCCCTCTCTTATCCTAAAATCAGGACGCAATATTCTTGATGTTACAAAAGAAATTTGTGCTCTCGTTAGCGGACCTGTTTCTGCTGAAGTTGCCGCAACTCAATTTGAAGACATGATGAAAGAAGCGGCTGTTTTAGCAAAGGTTGCCGACAATATTTGCATCAAGCTTCCTTTAACACTTAATGGATTAAAAGCCTGTAAAGCCCTCACAAAAGAAGGATTAAAAACAAATCTCACCCTTTGTTTTTCTGCCAATCAAGCCTTACTTGCCGCCAAAGCAGGTGCGACATTCGTTTCACCTTTTATCGGAAGACTTGATGATTGCGGAAATAATGGCAGTGAACTGCTTCATGAAATACGCACAATTTATGATAACTATAACTTTGAAACACAAATCTTAGCTGCTTCAATCCGTACCGTTAATCATGTCAAAGAAGCAGCACTAAGCGGTGCTGACGTTGCAACAGTTCCACCAACAGTCTTAAAAGCCCTAGTCAAACATCCTCTCACTGATAAAGGGTTGCAAATATTTCTCGACGACTGGAAAAAAACAGGACAAAATATTGTTTAATATCTAGACGTTGTATTGGAAAGATCTTTTGAAAGTAACAAAAAAATCTGTTCCGCCAACTCTTCCGCAACACGTTTTTTTGCATCTTCTTCTGCTTGCATCGTTGCATATTCTTGACGAAGGCGTTCAAAAGAGGCGTTCAGTGTTGCAGTTCCTTTTACAATAAGAGTATTTTTCATATCCTGCAAAGTATAAGAAGCTCTGCTCATAATAGTTCCAACAGAAGATCGTCCCTCTCTCTTTTTATCATAATCAACCTCTATCTGCATCGATTCTCTTGTAAATACGGACGTCTGCAATGCCAATCGATAAGCCGGTAGAGAAGATTTACCCCCATTCCCATACAAAAGAAACAGTAAATGATTGCGCACCATTTGACCAAAACGATCCGAAGGTTCTTCCACAACAATAGAGGCAAGCTTTTGCGCAAGCCCCAAAGAAGCTTGTCCAGAAGGATATGCAGAAGAAGAATTCCCATAAGAAGCAGCATCCATCGCCATTGAACTCTGCAATTCTTGACGGTAAAGCGGCTCAACTTTGCATCCACACAACAGTGTGAATACACCAGCTAAAACGAAAAGAATAAAACTTTTAAAGAACGACATTCACAATCCTTTTTGGAACAACAATGATTTTTTTCATAGGCTTTTCAATCAGCTGCGCCTTTACAAAGTCTAAAGCCAAAACCGCTTCTTTAATCATCGTCTCACTCGCTGTTGCTGCAACAGTCACTTCACCACGTTTTTTACCATTAATTTGCACCGGCAAAGTGTAACATTCTTCAACAATTAATGCGGGATCATAAACAGGCCAAGCAAGCGTAGACATTAAAGTTTCTTCCCCTAAAACAGCATGACATTCTTCTGCTAAATGAGGCATCATTGGTGCAATCATGGCAAGAAAAAAATCCATGGCTTGACGTAAAGAAGCTTTCATTTCATCGTCAACACTTGCTATCCTGTTTAACAACGGTGCCATAATATTCAAGAATTCATAAAGCCGTGCAATAGCCCGATTAAAAGCAAATTTTTCCAAATCATCTTCTACAGCGTGGAGCGTACGATGAGCTGCTTTTGAGAGTTCCAAAGCCGCTCCCTGATGCCCTGCACAAGGGGATATATCCTTTAAAACAGAAGCACTCAAAGCCACATGGCGCCAAACACGCTGGACAAAGCGATGAGCCCCTTCAACACCAGATTCTGTCCAGATAACATCCCTCTCAGGAGGAGAATCTGACAACACAAACCAGCGCACAGTATCAGCACCATAAGATGCAATAATATCATCAGGATCAACGACATTCTTTTTTGATTTAGACATTTTTTCAATCAAACCAATCGTCACTTCACTTTGATCGGTTAATTTATAAGCTTGACGCTTTCCATCTTTTTCAACAATCGAAATTTCTGCTGGAGAAACCCAACCCTGTTCATCCCGATAGGTTTCATGCACCACCATCCCTTGGGTAAAAAGCCCCTTAAAAGGCTCATCGACCGTCACATAACCTAGCAATTTCATGGCACGCATAAAAAAGCGCGCATAAAGAAGATGCAAAATCGCGTGCTCAATTCCACCAATATATTGTTGCACCGGCAACCATTCAGCTGTTGCTTGTTTGTCAACCGGTTCCTGCGCAAAAGGAGCCGTAAAGCGTGCATAATACCAAGAAGAGTCAACAAATGTATCCATGGTATCGGTTTCACGTTTGGCAGGTTGACCACAGATCGGGCAAGCAACATTCTGCCATGTTTCATGCCGTGCAAGAGGGTTGCCCGGTTGATCAAAAGTAATATCCTCAGGTAATACAACCGGCAAATCAGCACGTGGAACAGGGACAACCCCACAAGTTGTACAATGGATCATGGGAATGGGGCACCCCCAATAACGTTGCCGCGAAATCCCCCAATCACGCAAACGAAATTGCACTGTTTTTTTCCCTTGCGGTTGCCCATTGAGCATTTGTTTTTCAAGCCTTTTCGCTGCCTCTTCAAAGGCTTGTTGGGGTGTTAAACCATCCAAAAATCTAGAATTAATCATCACCCCATCACCAACATAAGGGGTTTCAGGTGTGACAAAATCTTCTTTCTCAACTCCTAAAGGCAAAACCACTGGTTTTATTGGAAGGTCATATTTACGTGCAAAATCAAAATCTCTCTGATCATGGGCCGGACAACCAAACACAACCCCTGTTCCATAGTCCATAAGCACAAAATTAGCGATATAAACGGGAATATGCATCGTTGAATCAAAAGGATGCACCGCTAAAAGAGGAGTGAGAAACCCTTGTTTTTCAGCCGTTTCAAGTGCTGCTGTTGTCGTTCCACCACACCGACAATTTTCGATAAAAGCACTCAACGCTTTGTCTTTTTTTGCCAAAGCTTGTGCAATAGGATGATCAACAGACAGAGCCAAAAAGGAGGCACCAAAAAGTGTATCAGGGCGCGTTGAATAACAAACAACCTCATCAAATTTCTCACAAACATCATCAGTATCACCTATCGACTTTAAAGCCCAACGAATCAGCAAACCTTGTGATTTTCCAATCCAATTTTTTTGCATGGTGCGAACTTTTTCAGGCCACTGTTCAAGCTCTTCAAGCCCAGTCAAGAGATCTTCACTAAAGTCGCTAATTTTGAAAAACCACTGGGTTAATTCCCGCTGTTCAACCAACGCACCAGAACGCCATCCCCGTCCATCAACCACCTGTTCATTGGCCAAAACAGTATGATCAACGGGGTCCCAATTCACCTTAGCCACTTTACGCGCAACCAACCCCTTTTGATAAAAATCAAGAAACAGCATTTGCTGGCGGTGGTAATATTCCACATCACAAGTCGCAAATTCCCGAGTCCAATCTATCGAGAGCCCTAATTGTTTTAATTGCCCCCGCATCACTGCAATATTTTGATAAGTCCAAGTTTTAGGGTGCACTTTATTTTGCATAGCAGCATTTTCAGCCGGCATCCCAAAAGCGTCCCACCCCATGGGATGAAGCACATTAAACCCCTTGGCGCGTTTATAGCGTGCAACCACATCCCCCATGGCATAATTGCGCACATGCCCCATGTGAATGCGCCCAGAAGGATAAGGAAACATCTCTAAAACATAATATTTTTCACGAGCATCTTCTTGGACAGTCTGAAAAATTTTCTTTTCATCCCAAATTTCTTGCCATTTTTTTTCTCTCGCCCGTGGATTATAGCGTTCGCCTATCTTATAATGCTCAATCGTCATTCCCATTATACTCTTTTAATAAAACTGAACCAAAAAACTTGTTTTATTATGCTTGACCATGGATTAACCTCATCGTCAACATTTTCGTGAAATATTTCCCTAAGTATTTTATAAAACTTTTAAAAAAACGACCAACTCTTGAACAAAAACGGTAAAGCACAAAAACATGAATACACAAACACCCTTTGATACCCCTTCCATTGAAGCATGGCAAAACCTTCAAAAAGACATTGCTGAAACATGTCAAGAGTTACAACGCCCTGTAGAAGAAATTGAACTTATCGCTGTTTCAAAAACTGTTTCTGCTGTTGATATACGCCCCATTTTACAAGCAGGGCAACGTCTTTTTGCAGAAAACCGCGTACAAGAAGCGGCACAAAAATGGCTCGGGTTACGTCAACAATTTGAAAATATTAAACTCCATCTCATCGGTCCCCTACAATCAAATAAAGCCGCTGAAGCTGTAAAGATTTTTGATGTCATTCAAACGGTTGATCGTGAAAAAATAGCCAAAGTTTTGATGGAAGAAATGCAAAAGCAAAAAAGGCATCTTCCCTGCTATGTTCAAGTCAACACTGGGTTAGAACCGCAAAAAAGTGGTGTTGCACCCCAAGAAGTGATCCCTTTTGTTTCTCTATGCAAAAACAATTATGGACTTGATATCATCGGTCTTATGGGCATCCCCCCTGTCGACGAAAACCCCGGCCCCTATTTCGCATTGTTAGCAAAGCTGGCAAAACAAGCCGGTCTTCCAAAGCTTTCCATGGGCATGTCCAATGACTTCAAAACAGCCTTACAGTTTGGCTCTAATGTCCTTCGCATTGGCTCTGCTTTATTTGGAAAACGCCCTGTGTAAAGCAATTTCCCCTCATATAAATTCATTCCCCCCTTCATATAAATTCCCATTGAAGATTCTACGAACAAGACCAAAACAGCAGAAATGAGAAAAAATATTTCCTTCAATATCAACAAAAGAGCAATTCTAGCAAAAAAGATTCTAGCCCCTCTTTCATCCTGTTAGCAAAATTAGCAAAAAAGCTGGTTTCTCAAATTTCTCACCGGCACATCCACAACACATACAATAACTTCAAATTAGCATTGCAATTTGGCTCTCATATTCTCGCACATTGGCTCTACTTTACTCCCCTCTGACCGCCTCTCCAGCAAAAGCAACATAAAAAATAAATCCTTATATAAAGGCAAAATGATAAGAGGAGCGTTGCGCATGAATGAAAAAACTGTCGCAAAATCACTAATAGCAAAAGAATATTGAATAAGATCATCGCAATGATTTCCATTGAAAATCATGAATTCTCTTAACTTCTCCAACACGCGTACACAATTTCCCCACATGCCAATGGCATAAAGCAGACAAAAAGAGGCTTATGGTTATAATACAGTAACAAAACTCTTTCATGTAAGTCACTTGAGCAAAATAAACATCTCAAATACCCAATAGAGCACCAAGAACCGCGCTAAACAACATGATAGCAATCTATAAGGTCAACGATAGCATAGAGGCTTTCTATGCTCTACAAAGCGTAAAATACGGTCAATATCTGCTTGAAAAATAAAAGAACGAACCCCGTGCATGTAGGCATAACACATACACACAAAACAATAGCAACAAAGCAGATTTCAATAACGATATTCCTTTGTCGTTCTCTTAAACAAAGAGAAAAACTTCAACTTTTCATATACGCAATTTTTCTAAATTTAAACTTTAATTAAGAAAAAACAGGAGATATTTCTTACATATTTAAAATATTGCAAATAATATTATTATCTTTTTAAGAATAAAATTTCATACATACATACCATATATATGATTTATACAGTATTTTTATTGTTATTTTTTAAAATTTATCTTTTACGCTGATATAAAATACATAATAGCCATTTGAAATGTATCATTATGATACTACTTTTAATATAGATAATTAAGGAGAATTAATAGGTCATATAGCGACAAGTCCTTCTTTTGGTCATTCGCACAATTCAAGACCTACTCATGAAATGCATGTAGCGTTAGTGGTTTTGCTAATAACATGTTTTCACACTCCACTCAACTAGCAACTGAGAGAGGACTAACAGGTGCAGCAGGAGGGTATCTGTTTGGAGGACTACAAGGTGCTCTTACAGGTGGAGCTGTAGGTTTTGGAGGGGGACTCATTGGAGGTGCTCTTTATGGCTTTGGACAATCAGCTTGGAATTGTTGGTTCTAATTTATAGAGAATAGCTACAAAGATATCTCTGAAATTAGTAGTTTTGTAAATATATTTGAAAGAATATACCAAAGTTAAATATCTACATCTATGGATAAAATATTTTTCAGGGATATCTATTGCGGATCACCTCTTATAATCAGGATTTTGTTATAATGAATATTCTTTATGAAATCATAAGACTGTTTTGCATTCTCATTGTCGTTATCCCTATATATGCTATTGGTTTAAAAAAAATTGGTGGCTACAGTTGGAAACTATCTATAAAAATAGCCTTATTGTCAGTTATTGTGTTTTTTATTTTTGATAGTTTGTGTAGATACTTCGGTTTATATTAATATTTATCGGATGAGTTTCGAGTATACTGAACAAATTTTTTCATAAGTATTTATTAATCTCATTACTATAACTAGGATTTTGTTATAATGGATATTCATTATGAAATTGTAAGAATGTTTTGCATGTTAATTATAATTACTCCTATAATTGCCATTTCTTTTAAAATATTCAATGGCGTAGGTTGGAGATTGTCTATTATAATGGCATTATCGTCATTTATTATGTTCTTTATTTCTAATTTTTTGCGTAGATATTTCGGTTTATATTAATCTTTATTGAATGAGTTGCGAGCACGCTGAATAAAGTAGCAACGATACTATTAATGAGTGGTTATGATTTATAATGACAGATTTTACTCATAAAATTATTGAATCGCTTATAGTAACATTTTTTTTGGTTTAATATATCTTTTTTATTATAAGTTTATTTATTATAGTTGGAAAGATTATCTAAAAAAATCATTATTAATAAGCTCAATATTCTTTCTTATGAGTCTTTTCTTTAACGATATTGGTTTATATCAACTTTTGAGAAATATTTTATAATAGACATTTTTTAAATGTCTTAGTGTGTTTATAAAAAGCTCTATACCGCAATAGGTTTTGCTATATTTGAGTATCCTAAAAACATAGAATACCCTCTTTAATATCATCACATCAGATTTTAAAAATTGACTATTCTAATCTTTGTCATTTAGTCTAACCTCACAATGAAAAGCTTTTGGGAAAACTCTGCCACAAATATCACCATACAAAAATACAGCGGCAGATTTTCAAAACAATAAAAAGAGGGAAGCATGACTGAAAAAATTTATCCAATATCAGAAGAGATCAAAAAAAATACTTTACTCGACGAGGAAACTTATCAACAGTGGTATCGAGAAAGCATCGATGATCCAGAAAGCTTCTGGGCCAAACATGGTCAACGCATTGAATGGTTTAAAGCTTTTACAAAAGTAAAAAACACTTCTTTTAACGGAGATGTCTCCATTCAATGGTACGAAGATGGGATAACAAATGTTGCCTATAATTGCATTGATCGCCACCTGAAAACCCATGGAGACAAAATCGCGCTTATTTGGGAAGGAGATAATCCTTATCATGATAAAAAAATAACCTATAACGAGCTTTATGAACATGTTTGTCGTTTTGCCAATCTTTTGAAAAGTCGTGGCATTAAGAAAGGCGATAAAGTAACCATTTATCTTCCTATGATTCCCGAAGCAGCCTATGCTATGCTCGCCTGCGCCCGCATTGGTGCTGTTCATTCGGTTATTTTTGCTGGCTTTTCTGCTGAAGCAATAGCAGGACGCCTTGTCGATTGTGAATCAACCTTCATTATTACCGCTGATCAAGGCTTGCGTGGCGGCAAACGGATCAACTTAAAAGACAATGTTGATCATGCTATTGAGATAGCAGCGCGCCAAAACGTGCATGTGGACCAAGTCATGGTTATACAGCGAACTTGTGGACCCATTCAATGGGTAGAGGGGCGTGATTTTTGGTACCACGAAGAGATAGCTCATGCCAAAACAGCTTGTCCACCAGAACCAATGAATGCTGAAGATCCACTTTTTATTCTTTATACTTCAGGCTCAACAGGCAAACCCAAAGGTGTTTTGCATACCACAGCAGGCTATCTTGTTTTTGCCTCGATGACTCACCAATATGTTTTTGATTACCACCCCGATGAAGTTTACTGGTGTACGGCTGATATTGGTTGGATAACCGGTCATTCTTACTTGGTTTATGGACCTTTATGCAATGGTGCGACCACTTTAATGTTTGAAGGCACACCAACCTTTCCTGACAAAGGCAGATTCTGGGAAATTGTCGACAAGCATCAAGTCAATACACTCTACACCGCACCAACAGCTATCCGCGCCTTAATGGGAGCAGGAAATGCGTTTGTTGAACACTCAAACAGAACATCGTTGCGTCTCTTAGGCACGGTAGGAGAACCGATTAATCCAGAAGCATGGGAATGGTTTTATCATACAGTTGGAAATGGCCGTTGTCCGATTCTCGATACATGGTGGCAAACGGAAACAGGAGGGCATATGATCACGCCCTTGCCCGGTGCAACACCCCTCAAAGCAGGATCGGCCACACGTCCTTTTTTTGGTGTTCAACCCCAAATTGTTGATGCCCAAGGCAATGTTTTAGAAGGTGAAGCAGAAGGCAATCTTTGTATCAGTGATTCATGGCCTGGACAAATGCGCACACTTTATAAGGATCATGAACGCTTTATTCAAACTTATTTTTCCTCCTATAAAGGAAAATATTTTTCAGGCGATAGCTGTAGGCGCGATAGCGACGGTTATTACTGGATCACAGGACGAGTTGATGACATTCTCAATGTCTCGGGGCACAGATTAGGAACCGCTGAAATTGAATCAGCTCTTGTTTCTCATCCCGCTGTATCAGAAGCAGCTATTGTGGGTTACCCGCATCCCATTAAAGGACAAGGAATTTATAGTTTTGTGACTCTCATGGAAGGAACAGAGCCAAGTGAAGAATTGCAAAAAGACCTTATCAAGCATGTGAGACAAGAAATAGGCTCTATTGCCATATTGGATAAAATTCAGTTTGCTCCGCAGCTTCCCAAAACACGATCAGGGAAAATTATGAGACGTATTTTACGAAAAATCGCTGAAAACGATTTTGATACTCTCGGAGATATTTCAACCCTTGCTGAACCACAAGTTGTTGAAGATCTGATTGCCAACCGACAAAACTAAAAAACAGGACGGAATACAACATACGGTGGTTTTTGTTTTTCTGCTAAAATTATCTCAGCATTATTACGAAAACCACCGAGGAGAATAAAAAACAAAACAATTCATGAAAAGCTCAATCATTCTAACAACAAACGCTTTTCTTCATGACAGGTAAGAAATAATTTAAGCAAAAACCTCAGGATTGGGATGCGAACAAGAATAAGAAAGTAAGATAAAAAGAGCAACATAGCTTTTTAAAATCACCCAATGTCCACTCAATGCAAAAAAAGCCTCTGAGTAAGAAGGAAAAATAGTTCTGATGTTTATGCTAGAATCCCTTTGAAATTCCTGCTAAAATCATAAATAAGGCTAAAAAAAGAAAGTATAAGTGATAATATTCTTGAGCAAAAATATTTATCTATAACGAGGGTGTATAAAAAATATTGAAAACCATGAAATCTAAAATAAACAAGCTTACAACAAAAATCTAAAGCAATGAAAGTAAGAGTTTTTAGAATAAATGATGCAATATAAAATCAGGAGTAATAATAAAAAGTGATTCATTTTGAAAATGTCGGCCTACGCTATGGAATGGGCCCTGAGGTCCTTCGTGATATTAGCTTTCATATTCCTCCTGGATCATTTCAATTTCTCACAGGTGCCTCTGGAGCAGGGAAAACGTCGCTGATGCGTCTTATGTTTTTGGCACTCAAACCCACCCGCGGTCATATTGATCTCTTTGGAACAGACACAGCATTGCTCAAACGACAAGAGCTCCCTGCGCTGCGACAACGTATCGGTGTGGTTTTTCAAGATTTTCGTTTACTCGACCACATGACCACTTATGAAAATGTCTCCTTACCTTTACGCATTAAAGGACAAGAAGAAGCAACCTATCGCAGTGAAGTGGAAGATCTTCTCTGTTGGGTAGGTCTTGGAGATCATATTCATGTTTTACCACCGGTTCTTTCCGGTGGAGAAAAACAAAGGGTAGCCATAGCACGCGCACTCATTGATCAACCCGAAATCCTCCTTGCGGATGAACCAACAGGGAATGTCGATCCGCCCTTGGCAAAACGCCTCCTCCGTTTGTTTATTGAATTAAATCGTTTTGGAACAGCTGTTATCATTGCCACCCATGATATAGCCTTAATGGAACAAGTTGCAGCACGGCGTATGCTTCTCCATAACGGACGGATGACGATTCATGAATAAATCTTTCCCCATTTTTATAAGCAATAAAAAAAACACAACAGCGATTATTCCCAGTGGTAATATTTCTGGAAAAGCACTCGTTGCCGTGATTGCTATTATGACATTTCTCTCAAGTCTCACCTTAATCGGTGTTGATTTAGTCCACCGTGCGGCCAAAAATTGGAGCAGTCAAATTAGCTATGAAGCAACAATACAAATACGCCCCATTGACAATGTTGATATCAACAAAGCACTCCGTGATGCCGTACAATTGGTTAAAACATTTTCTGGTGTACAAGATGCAAAAATTGTTGACCAAAAAGCCACAGAAAAGTTACTGGAACCATGGCTTGGAACAGGTTTTAATATCAATGAACTACCTCTTCCCCGCCTTATCATTGTCACTCTAAAAGAGGATACAGAAATCAATTTTGCAGCTATTAATCACGCCATTAAAACCCAAATTCCAGGAGGTCAATTTGATGATCATCGTGTTTGGGTTCATCGTTTTGCAACCATGGCACACACCACTGTTTTCATTGGTTTTTCAATTTTAGCATTGGTTCTAGGCTCTCTTATTCTTACCATCATTTTTGCCACCCGCAATGCATTGGCAGAAAATGCACATATTATCAATGTCTTATATTTCCTTGGTACTGAAACTCTTTTCATTGCGCGCCAATTTGACTGGCATTTTTTTAAAACTGCGCTGCGTGGTGCTTTATATGGTGGTCTTACAAGCATATTTCTGTTTTCAGCCTTTTGCTTCTGGACGAATTATAACTTGGGAAGAGTAGAAGCCAGCCAAGTAACAGCTTTGTTTGGACATCTTTCCATCAGTTCTATCCCTTATGGAAAAATCATTCTCCTTATTATTTTCGTTTCTTTTCTCACCACCCTTACAAACCGCATGACTATTTTAGCGCAACTGAAAAAAATCGATCAATGTGAAAACGGTTTATTTTAATTTTATGACTCACAACACTTTCAACTCATTGACGCAAAACAATTTAGAACGCCCTCTTCCAAAACGGGCACACTATCGTTGGTCTATGCACTTCTTATTTCGTTATTTTCCACCGACAACCCTTACTCTTGCAATCACTGTTTTCATTTTCTGGGGTGGTTTCATTGTTTTTTCTGAAAAAACCGAACGTCTCTATCCCCCAACCCCTCTTCCCAAAGCCGATGCAATCATTGTGCTTACAGGCGGAGAAAACCGAATAGAGGCAGGACTTTATCTCTTACAAAAGGGGCTTGGTTCACGTCTCCTCATCAGTGGTGTAAACACCACAACCAATCTGAAGGGCTTTATGCATAACATGCATATTACCCCACGGCTTATCTCCTGTTGTATTGACATCGGGCATCAAGCGACTAACACCAGAGGAAATGCTAAAGAAAGCGCCGATTGGATCAAAAAACACCACTATAAAACCCTTTATATCGTCACCCATGATTACCATGTGTGGCGCTCGATGCGAGAACTTAAATATTTAATGCCTGATATCCATTTCATTGCCTATCCTGTTAAAAAGAACAATGCTGAAAGCGCAATACAACAGATCAATCAAATCCGCATTCTTATATTCCAATATATTAAAACGCTCCAAGTCTATATCAGAACCGCATTCTAATCTTTATCCTTCTGACTTTTTAAAAACCTTACCACCCACGAACCGCTTCATACCCTTCCACACGAGTTGCCTCTATAAAATCTCGACAGAGCTTACCCTCATACAACACAGAGTACCCCACAATACATGTATCACTGTATTGCACATTCACCCAAGACATCTCTTACATCCCAAACATATCTCACAGCGCGGATCTGTACATACCATCTCAATATATAAGCTCTTGTAAATAGAGTGCCCAGACAGCCATAAGATCTCCAGACTTGTCATAAAAATTTATTGATACCACCCTCTTTACCCTTCATAAAAAATGCAAACCGCCTCACCCTATATTTTGCCACCCCCCAAGTATTACGATAGCTCTTAAACCTCTTGGGATGATTGGTAAGAGGCATGCATTACGCCTTTCTTAAACACGAACATACCAACCTCGTATGACATGCAAAAAAATAATTTTAATAGATTTAAAATAAGAAAATTTATAATACTTAGATTTCTCATTCAACAGAGAGAAGATTAAACTATCATTATAAGTCAATATATTAGTAACAATCTCTTATTCTAAAAAGCATCTTCTTAAGAGCATTTTAGATCACAGACAGGAATAAGCTCAAAACGCACACCGCTACAAATACCCCACGTTTTTTATCGCAATCTTTTTTGAAATCATTTCGCTCTCTAAGATCACTTTTTGTCTGGTTTCCTCCCCAAAAAAGAACGAAAATTTTTAAACTCTATTGATCTGTAAACAATAATAACTCAGCTTCTTGTCTAACGCGTTCTCCCTGCTCACTTCAATATCAGAACACCTCAAAAGACAGATTTCATGAGAATTGTCATTTCCTCTCAACATCTCAAAAGGCGACGATTCTTATTAGCAACGATTTGTAAACAATCCACTTTCTCTGGACATGTTCCTCTCAGCTTCCCCATTTATATGGTTTACTCACATAAAGCTCGATAAGAAAACCCTGCCTGAGAATATTCATCACTGCCGCTAAAGCTCATGCGTCATAATTTTAGCGACCTCACTGCCTAAGGTGCTTTATCACATACAATATATTGATTTATAATGAAATTTATTACGCTACAACTTGAATGAGAGCTCTCAATATCATCAGACTCTCTCATTTCAAATCTGTTCTCTATTGAATCAATCAAAACCATTTTCTTGCACATCACATAGGACTTGCACATCACAAAGGAAGAGAGCCTGCGCAGCGTAAAACTGTACAAGAAAGACATGCCTCTTATGAACCGTTTCAAGTGCCAAGGGCTGTCACAATACCCACGAGCTGGCAAGGTGTGTGATAGTGCCAATTTGTGACGACTCAACACTTTTTTACCGCACAATGGATAACTTAACCTTTTCAGTTTCTCTCACTTCCAATTTTGGCAGGTTGCGCACAATTTTCATTGTTTCCAAGCTTACAGTAATAACCCGCTGAAACAATTCCAATGGATAAGCTGGATTACCCACCGTTTCAACAGCATAGCGATTGGCATCATTAACAAGTCCGCTCGCTTTATCCGTTTTGACAACCTGCCGTTCCATAACCCATTCAAGAGCAGACCTGCCACTCACCACATACTCATAAGCCTCAAGAGGAATATTCTGCATCGTGATATGCGCATTATAAACCACGGTGCTTTTGTCAATAGCACCACGCTTACCAGCAAATTTCATTGCTTCAACACGATAAAAACTCTTCTCATCAGAAATCACCCAAGTTCTTGGATCACCCTGTTTATAGGTAACGGGATAGGGTTCAACCTCTTCATAATTCATATGCAAATCACCAAGCTTTCGCCCCGCTGTAACAAAAGCCCAAAAATCCTCTACCTTTTTAACTGTTGGGATACGTGGCAATTCTTTAGACAGATTATGCGCATAACGCGCACGATAATCTTCAGAATGCAAAATCCCATAAACATAATAAAACAAATCATCCTTTGTTATCATTTCGCCAGGATAAGCTGCCTTAAAATAAGCCAACCCTTCATCCGTGAGTGCATCACGCCGCTCTAAACCAGTTTCTTTGCTTTCCTCTGCAAAATTTGCAAACAAATGAACCTGATCCCCCTCCTTATTTTTCAAGGATACAATATCTTCATAAACATACCTTGGAAAACATTGACTAGCAGTCATTACATTAAGATCAGGTATGTCTTTAGTCATTAGGATAGAAAAATCACTTACTCCTATCCCTGTAATTTGCATCACCTTGTTTTCAAATGTTTTTTCTAAAGGAAAGATACGCGACATTTGGTAAATCATTTCATTAAAAGCACGATTATAATAGAGCCACTGTCGTGCAAAAGGACGGTATGAACTCTGAATAAGGCACGTCTCTTTAAGTTCAAAAACCTTTCCTTTAGCTAATTGTTGTTTAAGTGCACGGCTCCAACTAATCTTTTTGGCATCCGTGTTAACAAAACCGTTCACAGCATTCGCACGCGCCTTGCGATCAGCGTGAGTGTAGGCATTATTAAAACGCTCTACTTCACTGTTATAAAAAGTAATCATATTATTCATATTATTGGCTAGAGCTTCACAACTGAAATTATATGTCCAAGCATCACGACCAGTTTGTATACCACGAGAAAAATTTTCAAAAAGCCTTTTATCACTGCCCTTCTTATCACCTAAGGCTAGAAATTTTTCAAAATCATTGTTGCGCTGATCCAGCCAATCACCATGCTCATCTGGTGTAATTATCTGCCAGCCATGTTCACGCTTAATGCCGCCAACACTACCCAACCGCTGAAGTGCACATAGTTTCTCTTTTGTCGTGAGATTATCACCAATATCGTAATAGTGAATTTTACAATGTTCCGTAACATTTGGATTTTTAACAAATAGTGTCACAGCGATTCCTGTCATGCTTCCACTGCCGAAAACATTTTGTCCTTCTTGAGCAGCTCCTCTGCTCATCATATTTTTGCGAATATCTCCCCGTAAATTGAAAATATAAATGCTGGAAAATTCCTCACACAACTCTTTTCGTAAACCACTCATAGAACATCCATTGATAAAACCTGCATTTGTTACAAAGCCAATAACACCACAGTCTTTGATGCGATCACTTGCCCAGCGAATGGCACGAATATAACTGTCATAAAGTCCATTAACATTGCTTGCTTTAGATTGAGCGGCATAGGTTTCACGAATGCGACAATCCAATTTAGGATAGGCAATATTTTGTGCATTGTCGTTTTCACTTTTTTGCCCAGAAGAATAAGGGGGATTACCAACAATAACACGAATATCCAATTCCTTTTGGCGTGAACGACGAGTGCTGTTATCCACCAGCAAATCACTGATCAGGTCTTTTTCTTGCTCATAAAGCTGAAATGTATCGGTTAAACAAATTCCCTCGAACGGAACATAATCGCCCCCCATCAGACCATGATAGGTCATCTCAATATTAATGGCTGCAATATAATAGGCTAAAAGCATAATTTCATTGGCATGAATTTCACGAGAAAATTTGTGCTTCACTTCTTCTGGCTTTATCAAACCCGATTGTAAAAGCCGTGTGATAAAAGTCCCCGTTCCTGTAAAGGGATCCATGATGTGCACACCAGATGAACCAAGCGTTTGCCCAAATTCTTGCTCTAAGACATCATTGACAGAGTGCAAAATAAAATCCACAACCTCGACGGGGGTATAAACAATGCCTAGTTTTTCTACAGTGCGTGGAAAAGCATAACGAAAAAACTTATCATAAAGCTCTACAATCAACCTCTGTTTTGCTTTTGGATCCGTAATGCCACTGGCTCGTAATTTTACACTTGCATAAAATTTCTCGAGATCTTTGGATTCCTTATCAAGATTTGCCTCATCAAGTACATCAAGCATACGCTGCATAGCACGCGAGACAGGGTTCTCCCGTGTGAACTGATAGCCTTCAAACAACACCTGAAAGACAGGACGCGTGATAATATGCTGTGCCAACATCTCAATCGCATCAGCCTCTGTAATCGCATCATTTAAATCATCACGCAGTTCTGCCACAAACCTGTCAAAGGCTTGACGTGCCTCAGTATTTGGCTCTGCCAGAATACCTGTTAAGCGCATGATATGATTCTTAGCAATTTCAGCAATATTGCGCGCCCAATCTTCCCAATAATCACGTGTCCCACATTTCTTGACGATCTTTGCCAAAATCGCACGAGAAAGTTCATCCACTGGGAAAGAAAGCTCCTCGTTTACCTGCTCTGTAAGAAAGTAATCATGCTCCAGACTTCCAATGCCCAATCGTGCGGGTTGTGAGCGAACCGGAAAATTGTCTACAACAGCAGTAACAGCCTTTAACTCAGTGCTCTGTGTGACACCAATAATCTCAATCACATTGCTAATATCTTGCCCGAGAGATGCCTTATTAATCGTCGCATCGAAACGATCATCATGCGCACGCAAAGCATTTAAAATTTGCCAGATAACCCGATATTTATCATTATTGTTCAAAGCCTGTTCCACTGGAATCCCAGAGGGAATACCAATTGGCAAAATGACATATCCCATCTTTTTGCCCTCAGAGCGACGCATCACCCGCCCAACCGCTTGCACAACATCAATCTGGCTTTTGCGTGGATTTAAAAACATGATCGCATCAAGAGCCGGAACATCCACCCCCTCAGACAAACACCGAGCATTGGTCAAAATACGACAAACATCCTCACCACTATCAGCTTTCAGCCAGTCAAGTAATGCACCACGATCCTTCGCATTGAAAGTGCCATCAACATGCTCAATTTCACACTTCAGAAAATGCTCATTTTCTGTATCCTCTTTCGTATAATCAAGATATTCTCTAACAACCGCAGAAAATTCATTACACACCAATTTAGAACTTTGAATAGTTTTACAAAACGCTAAAGCACGATGCATAGGATATAAATCCGTACCAACATCAGCCTTCATATTTTGTTTTGTCAACGCCTTATAACAGCCAATAATCTTCGTTGCATCATCAAGAACAAGCTCAGAATCGCTATCACTAAGGCGCTTCTGAACAGCGGAACTGACCAATTTTTCGTCCATTGCTAAGACAATAACCTTATAATCTGTTAAAAGATCATTTTGTACTGCCCATGAAAACCCCCGATAAAAAAGTGTTTTACCAAAAAGCTTTTCATCATCCATCGAAGCAAGAACGGCATTGGCTTCATTCGCGCGACTTTTTGCGTTATCACCAAAAATACGTGGTGTCGCTGTCATATAAAGGCGCTTCTTGGCACAAATAACATCATTGGAATGCACCTTAACAAAATTGGATTCATCCTCGCCCACCAGCGTTGCCCCTGTTGTACGGTGCGCTTCATCACAAATGATAAGATCAAATGTTGGCAAACCATAGTTTTTCTGAGCTTCCGCAACCACCTGAATGGATTGATAGGTTGCAAACACTACGGTCATCTTATCTGCAACACTCTTCGCCACCTGTTCTGCAAGTTTAGCAGCATTAGTTGTCGCCGGAAAAGCAAGATCAAACACATCAATTTCAGCAACATCATCACTATTTTTACGACGCTTTCCCACTTGTGTATCGGAACAAACAGCAAAAGATCTCAATCCGATCCCTGCATCCGTTGTCCATTCACGCACCGTCTGTGACATCAGCGCCAAAGAAGGAACAAGAAACAAAACAAACTTGCCTTCACCCGCCAAATCCTCAGCAATTTTAAGACTGGTAAATGTCTTACCAGTACCACAAGCCATAATAAGCTTCCCCCGATCTGCTTGAGCAAGCCCAGCACGCACATCACGCAATGCTTCCAATTGATGTGGACGCAGCTTCTTTTTATCCTCCAAAACAACTTTGCCTTTAGCTGCAAAAGTTTCCCAACGGATCGGACTTTGTTGTATATCGGAAAGATTAATCCGTATAACAGGAATATCCTGCCCCCGTATCATTGTTTCAGCGTTATCACTCCAAGCACTTTCAGTACTATCTATAATCACACGCCGCTTGAACGGAGCTTTCCCTGATGCCGAAATAAAACTATCAATATCTGCTTTTCTAATCCGATAGGCTGCATCATAAAATTTACATTGGATTGCTGCAAATCCCTCTTCATCACGAAGCTTTGCCACAAGATCAATACCAGTATCCCGACCATCCCAAGCATTTTCACGAGCCCAATCTTTAAAGGTTTGAACCCTTTCATACTGATCAAACTGAAGAGGATCATGTGTCAGATAAGCAAGAGCAAAACGCTCAAAATACGTACCTTTGTCTCGTTCAGTACGCGCTTTATCACGATAGGTCTGTAAAAGCGATTGTAGCGTCGTCATGCTTTTCTCCCTATTAAAAACATCTTCAATTATCGAATCTAGACCTATTCATTAATGCCTCTTGTTCTACCCAAAAAACTTAAAAAAAGCTTAAAATTGCTTGATTTTAAGACATTTCTTCTATGCTTAATTAAATCAACAAGAGAGAATCTGTTGATCCTTTTGAGTATCCCCCAAATCATATGATGCATTTATTGATGTCTATATCCCTATGGAAATAAACGGTAAGGCGAGATGATTTTGAAAATATTTTTTGCCTTTTGTTAAGAATACAAAATAAAGTGCGCAATAATTTTAAGATTTAGCTTAAGAATGAGAGGGGGAAAATGGATAGGACACCTGCGAACACACAAGACACCAAGGAAGAAACTTCACACACAAAACAGCGCATTTTACAAGCGATAATGCATATAATTTTACTATAATACGCAAAATATTAGTCATGATATTCAAATTTTTGATTTTTGAAATATTTCTTTGTCTTTTGTTCTTCCGTAGACTAATTATTCGCTTCTTATACTTTATAGCGGGTGGTTTTAGAATTCTTTTTTATATGTACAATATATTGATTTATAATGATAATATAGCGTTATTCATATTGAATTAGAACTCTGAATAACGTAAGATTCTCTCATTTCAAATCTGTTTATCTTGAATCAATCAAAACCACCCGCTTGCACATCACAAGCGGGATGAGTGTGTGGAGAAAAACTGTACAAGAAATGACTAAAAATGGCTCTTATGGACCGTCTTAATGCAAGGTCTATCGCAACACCCACGAGCTAGCAAATATAATGATAGTGCCGGCTTATTACTTCATAAGCGTAAAGATGGAGGTGCTCAATAGATTTACCATGAACAGCGTCGCAAAATAGGCTTGGATACCTTGAGAAAGGTTTCTTTAAAACAAGAGTGTCAATGTGCAACACAATGGCGCTCTGTATCGAACTTGTAGCAGAAGGGAGAACACCATACCAACTAGACATACCATTGCTCATCACTAGCGCCATTATGTTCTTTAGCAGCATAACTGCAGCTTGGTATTACGATGCTCTTACTTCATCTCACACCTGCTGAATATGAGCTTATTCTTTTTCAATAAATGAAAGCCCTCTTCATTCATACATCATTCAAAATAAGAAGCTATCCGCCTCTCAAACTTTTTGTTGTCCTCACCAAACTCATGAAATCAAACCCGCATCTCACGGAATTAATTCTTAAGATCGCGCCCCCCCTACCGAGTATCTGACGGCATCCTTACCCTAGAAACTCAAATGGCTTGTTTATCCTTCAGCTCCAAAATCATGAAATAAGGCAGAAAAAAGCGATGCCTTAAACAAAATATTCTAAAGAAAGCTAAGTTACTCGCATAAAGGAACAGAAAACGGCTGTATCTTAGGTCACATTTTAAAACCTGAGCATGATCATTATTTATTTGCATAAACCTAAACACCTATAATTTGCACCACCCTCTGCAAAACTAAAAGTGAGAAATCCTCATAACCTCTTTTCCAAAAATCTTAAAAAGACTAAACGAAACCTCTTAAACTGCTCAGCTATCTCGATACCAGTTCATTTTTTTTGGAAGAATGGAGGTTTAAGCTGTTTTTGGCATCAACCTTCTTTTTTGTTCTTTTGTTTATTAGCAGATATACTATTCACTTCCCCCGCCTCTTTTTAGGTTAAATCTTAAAAATCGTCGCGCAGTATATTTCATTTGTCCTCCTCTTCACATCTCAAAAGACGAGAATTTTTAACAAAATTCAGTCTGCAAGCAATCTCATTCTAACAGGTTCTATTTAATTTCTCCTTAATAGGATTTACTTCCACAAGACTCGAACAGAAAGATTTAAAATATTCATCATGCATTCTCAAAACATTTAATGCCTCAAGAAGGCTTATATGCCTACCATATCTCACATGATGTGGTGCGCTATAAAACGCTCACCTCTAGTGGTACGCTCCACTTAACAAACAAAACGTTTTCTAAAATAGAGCAGCCAATAATGCTAAACTTTTCTCATCCATGTTTCGCTTATAAACGCTTCATCCAAGTGGAAAGCATCACGAACAAACATGACCCAATTGATAACGTCTAATCGCGTGAAAGAGCGACAACAGGGTCAAGCCGTGAAGCTTGCCGAGCTGGAGAAAAGCCAAAACATATCCCAATGAGGGTTGAAAAAGTAAGAGACATAATGATCGATTCAAGTGTATAAACCAAATGGATAGGTGCCTTAAACAGAAGAAATAAGCCACCGATAGAAAGCCCAAGCAAGATCCCCAAACCACCACCAATCACACAAACCAAAATCGCTTCAATAAGAAATTGCTGTAAAATATCACTTTGCCGTGCACCCACTGCCATACGCACGCCGATTTCATTGATCCGCTCAGAAACAGTGACCAACATAATATTCATCACCCCAATCCCCCCCACAATCAGGGAAATAGCTGCAATTGAAGAAATTAAAAGTGTTAAAATATTTGTACTCTCCATAACACGTTCACGGAAAAATTCAGAATTTCTAATAAAAAAATCCTCCCCGCCATGCCGCATAATGAGGAAACGTTTTACCATGGTCTCCGCTAAATGTGAATCAATATCATCAGCAATCCTAACAATAATTGCACGAACTTCTGTTGTGCCAAGAAAACGTGTCTGCACTGTTGTATAGGGCAAATAAAGCTGTAAGGTATTTGATATATCTCCACTTGCATTATTTTGCGAATCAACAACACCAATAATACGCGCAGGAACATTCCCCACATGTACCACCTTTCCAAGGGGGCTTTCATGGCTATGGGGGAAAAGAACAGACAATGCTTCTTTCTCGATCACGAGATCAACCGCCCGATCACGTACACTTTTTTGATCAAAAAACTGTCCTTTGAAAACTTTGAGCCCCTGTGTCTGAAAAAATTGTTCTCCCACCCCCGCAATGACGGCATTGACTTCAACTGCACCAAAACGCACTTTCGAGCTTGCTGAAATCTGTGGTGTTACACCAGAAACATAAGGTAATCCAGACAAGGCTTCTGCATCAGCTTCAACCAAACTGGTTATTTTTTCTGCTTGTGGATCAGAAAAACTTTTCCCAGGAAAGATTGTCAAGGTATTAGAGCCCAAACTTTTAAAATTTTCCAGAATTTTCTCTCGTGTACCATTCCCTAAAGCTACCATAGCAATAATCGCCCCAATACCGATAATCACTCCAAGCATTGTTAGAAAAGTCCGCATGCGATGTGCATTCATTGCCAACAGAGCCATCACAAACGCCTCACGGAATCGCTCAACAAAAGAACGAAAAAAGCCCAGTTTTTGTTGGCCTTTTAGATTTTGTTGTTCCTGAAGAGATTTTTTACCAACTTTTGTTTTTGCAACCCTTGACCGCTTATCGGCAATAATTTCCCCATCACTGATTTCGATAATACGCTCTGCTCTTTCAGCCACCTGCATATCATGGGTTACAATGATAATAGTACGCCCTTCTTGATGAAGTTCATCCAAAATATGCAATACTTCTTGCCCACTCTTTTTGTCCAATGCACCAGTTGGTTCATCTGCAAGAATGACCTCCGCATTATTCATGAGCGCCCGAGCAATAGAAACACGTTGTTGCTGACCACCGGAAAGCTGATTTGGACGATGATTTATCCGATCACCCATGCCCAAACGCGTTAAAAGATCCTGTGCACGCTTTTTTCTTGCTTCCACGGCACATCCCGCATAAATAGCCGGAATTTCAACATTACCAAGAGCTGTTAATTCATTCAACAAATGGTAGCGCTGAAAAATAAAGCCAAAATGATTACGTCGCAAAGCGGACAACTCATCCGCAGAAAGAGAAGCTGTTTCTTTACCAGAGATCCAATAACGGCCAGAAGTTGGACGATCAAGACAGCCTAAAATATTCATCAAAGTAGATTTACCTGAACCAGAAGAACCTACAATTGCTACCATTTCACCACGTTTAATGGTAAGGTTAATGTTGTGCAAAACGGTAACAAACGTTTCTCCCGCAGGAAATTTTCGCACAATATTTTCCAAGACGAAGACAGCATCTTCTTGATTTGTGTTCATACTTTAACTCTCGTCTTCGCTATGCATGTTAGAAGACTCTGGCATCACTCCATCAGATGAATTGGTGATGACGACATCACCCTCGTTAAGTCCTGAAATAATCTCTGCCATAACCTTATTATTCAACCCAACGCTCACCTGTTTAGTAACCACTTTATTTTCCCCCACCAAAACAGAAACCCATGCTTTACGCTCTCTTGTCTCATCGCGTAAAGCATCACTTGGAACCAACAAGACATTCTGCGCGCGCCCTAAGATAATATGAACTTGAGCAGTCATATAGGTTCGCAAAAAATTGTCCGCATTATCAACATGTAAAATTCCATTGTAATAGATAGCCGATGATATTAAAGCACTAGAACCACCCACCATACCAGGATTAATACTCACATCAGCACGAATTTCTTCAGGAGCCGGCTCTACTTTTTCTAAAACGCCTTCATAACGACGCTGTGAATTACCTAAAACTGTAAAATAAAGTGGTTGTCCAGCTCGGACTTTAAGAACATCAGCTTCTGAGATTTGCGCCTTGATCGTCATCTTTGATAAATCACCCAAAATAACAATTGTTGGCGCCGACTGAACCGCATTCACATTCTGCCCTTCTTCCACAACTGTTGCCAAAACTGTTCCCGCTAAAGGGGCAGTGATGCGTGTATAACCTAAATTAACCTCTGCACTCTCCACATCAATTTGTGCTTGCACAATCTGCTGACGAAGTTGTTCAATTTGCGCCTCACGTATTTTCACCTGTGTCGCAACTTCATCGAAATTCGCCCGTGAAACCGCACGTGTTTCGATCATTTTTTTCTGACGTTCTAAATTTTTCTGAGCAAGAGAAAAATAGGCTTCTTGTTCTACCAAACTCGCATAATAATGTGATAATGCTGCTTTTTTTCTTTTTAAATCATTTTCCTGATCTGTAGGATCAATTTCTGCCAAGAGATCGCCTTCTTTCACCACACTCCCAGGGGAAACACGCATTGACACCACACGCCCTGTTGCACGCGCACCAACAGCCACCAACCGGTAAGGACGTACAAGACCTGAAGCTAAAACACTTTCCTCAATATCCCCACGCTTCACCACCGCTGTTATATAAGTTGGAGTAGATGTTCCAAAAAAAACAGAACGTAACCATAACAACGAGAAAATGAGAAATATAACAGTTAAAAAGAAGGAAAGTTTTTTGTGTTTTGTAATGAAATTTTTGAGTAAGTTTTTTTTCATTTCCCTACCTTTGCACGCGAACGAGGTGCATTATCAACAACTTCTGGACGCGATACATCAACAACGCCATCCCAGCCTCCCCCCAATGCTTTCATCAACGTGATATATTGCGTAACCAAAGAAACACGGCTATCTTTAAGCGCCATTTGTGCAGAATAATAAGAGCGATCAGCATTTAACAATTCAAGAAAACTAGTATTTCCATTCTCAAAAAGACTCCGTGAAAGTTTTAAGGAATGAAGAGAAGCTTTATTCGCAACGATTAGCTTTTCTAAGCGTTGATGTTCCTTCGTTAATCTTACAAGCGCATTTTCTACATCTTCTAAAGCCTCCAACACAGCAGCTCGATAAGTAATAAAAGCTTGATCACGCTGCGCGCGCGCTACCGCAATAGAAGCCTCGACCTGACCTCCATTAAAAAGAGGAAAACGAAGACCAGGTCCAAAAGACCAGCCAATCGTTGAATTTTTCCATAATTGATCAATTGCCGTTGCTGCTGTCGAAATATTACCTGTTAAAGTAAGTGATGGATAACGATCTGCTTCACGTTGACCAATCCGTGCTGTCGCTTGCGCATATTGACGCTCTGCCCGTCGTAAATCCGGACGTGTTAACAAAATATCGGCTGGAATTCCTGCTGGTATCGGCCAGTGTGGTTGTGGAATCTTTGCATGCTTAGCATTTTTTTGTAAAAGATCTTTCAATGCCGTAGGCACACGACCAGTTAAGACAGAAAGGCGATGAACGCTCATTGCTAAATTTGCTTCCATCTGTGATATATCTGCTTCTGTATTTGCCATTTGTGCTTGCGCATTTGAAACATCAAGCTCTGAAACATCACCAGCTTTTAATCTAGTGCGCATCAGTTCATAAGTTTTACGTTGTGATACAGCAATTTGCCGCACAATCAACAACTTTTGTTGCCAACCACGCATTTGCACATAATTTGTTGCCACATCTCCAAGTAATGTCACCATGGTAGCGCGCATATCTTCCACAGCCGCATCAAGGCCATAACGCGCTGCTTCAACCGCACGTTTATGCCCACCAAAAAAATCCAGCTCCCAGCTTGCATCAAAACCACTACTATACTGGTTTAACAATGCATCAGACTGTCCAGAACGACTACGGGTTCCTGAAATTGAATTGGATACATTTGGTAAAAGAGTTCCCACAACCTGCCCTAACCCCGCACGCGCCTCACGTACCCGAGCTTTGGCAACAGCGACATTATTATTTCCAGAAATCGCGTAATCCATTAATGCATCTAGAACAGGATCATTCAAACGCCGCCACCAACCGGCAAGCGCAACCGGCTGCCCTGCAGTCTGTGCAGATTTTTCTCCCCAAACTGCTGGAACACGAAAAGATGTTTTCTGGTAATTAGGACCAACCATACATCCTGACAAAAGCAAACACAACAAGACACTAGAAAATAATCCACGAGAAGCGCCCCATTTAAGATTTCTGATATACATCCAGTCTTCCGCATTCTTTCAGAATCATTATTTAATATTAATACTTTATTTACCTCTTATTTCAAACTTGACGTGAAAAATCAAATACAGTTTGCACAGGAATATGATCTGAAGGACGGTCCCATCCGCGCGCATCACGAAAAATAGAAAGATCTACAACAAAAGGGGCTAAATCTTGAGAAGACCAAACATGATCAAGCCGCCGCCCATAATCGGTAAATGCCCAATCGCGAGCACGATAACTCCACCATGTGTAAAGCTTGGTAGGAACAGGAATATGCAACCGCATCAGATCAACCCATCCACCTTGACAACACAAATCCTGTAAACGCTCGGTTTCAATGGGAGTATGGCTTACAACCTTCAACAATTGCTGATGAGACCAAACATCCTCTGCCAAAGGAGCAATATTTAAATCTCCCACCAAAAGAGAAGAAAGACCATCGCCTTGATCCGCACGAATGGAGGACATTTCTTCTAAAAAATCAAGCTTATGACGAAATTTTTCATTCACATCAGCATCAGGGATATCTCCCCCAGCAGGAACATAAAAATTATGAATCCGCAAACTTCTCCCATGGGCTTCCACAATAACTGAGATATAACGGCAATCTTGGTTTTGACAAAAAAAACGTTTTTCTACCTTTTTAAAAGGCAAACGAGAAACAATAGCCACCCCGTTATAAGATTTTTGTCCACTCAATGCGATATGCTTATAACCCGCTGCTTCAAAAGCCTCCACTGGAAATAAAGCATCTGGACATTTTGTTTCCTGTAGACACAAAATATCTGCGGAAAAGAGTTCCAAATACTGAAAAACTTGTGCAAGACGCAAACGAATAGAATTAATATTCCAAGTCGCAATACGAAAGAACATTTGTTTTAATCCAAATAACGTAACACTCTTTCTTCATTTTTTCGAAGGAAGCGTGAACATCCCATTAGCGAACCGGACGTCTGTCCGAACATTCATAACCTGCACAGTAGTTTCCAAATTTTGTTGGTCAACAATTGTCCACTGCCGCAAAGCAGAGCCTTTAGAATCAAAAACCATCCTTATTTGCCCTGCCCCAATCGTTTTATCACGCAGAACAATCGTTACAGCCCCTGGATCTTCACGAAATGCCAACAAGCGCCCAGAAGATACATCAATTTTATCATCCAACAAAAACTTCATTGGCGTTTGCGAAAGTTGTGAAAAGTTCCAAGTATTCAAAGCCCGATTGTTAATACCCACAAATTGGCCATCTGCAATAATTTGTAAAGGTATTTTTTTGTAAATGAAACGAATTTTCCCTGGGCGCTCTAAATAAAATGTCCCCTGAGACATTTTTCCCTTTGGACTAAACTGAATAAAATCACCTGTCATTGTTTTGATTGCCGCAAAGTGATTCACAACATTTTGCGCCTTTATCACTTTATTAGATGCTTGCGAAAAAACAGGAAAAGTAAAACACCAAAAGATAATAATTCCCACCAACCCAAAGACTCTTCTTTGCAGTAAAAAAGACGTTTTCATAAAAAATGCTCCCAAGCAATACTTAATTGACTTTATAATTCATAACTTAAGTAATCAACGATGAATAAATACCTTTCTTTATAAGATAAAGATATTGTTTGAAAAAACTATCAAAAGATTTTTAAGAGTATTCTTCTTCGACAGTCTCCAAAACTTTTCACTTACCCATATCATTTGCTGGACTAATGATGCCTTCTTCTTCCATCCTTTCAATCAATGTTGCGGCACGGTTATAACCAATGCCTAAACGACATTGAATATAAGAAGTTGAAGCCTTACGATCACGAAGCACAATAGCAACAGCTTGACAATAGAGATCATCTGCTAAAGAAACATCCCTCTTTATTTCTTGCGGTATCGTTTCCAAATAATCAGTCTGCGTTTAAGTTTCCGAAAGCATCCAAATTTCCTGCTTTTCTAAACGCATAATATATTCTTTTCCACCCCTAATCTATGAAGCAACATAAATTATAGTCAAGACATAATGGATTAAGGACTAAACATATTACTCGCAAACCTGAAAGCTCTTTTAAGTATCAAAAATACTTTTTTGACTTCCTTCTCACCCAAAAGAATAAAAATTTTCACCAGAACCGCTCTGTAAACAGTTTGGAGTTTAGCAAATTTCACTTAACTTCCCACCCAATATAATTCATTTATATTAAGAATCGACAGATCAGCCTTGCCCTAAATATTGAGAGCGCACTTAAAAAGACACTTAAATACCAAACCTTACATGCTTTTACCCCCCTCTACACTCGCAATGACATTATTTTATACCAAGATATTGATTTATAATAATTTATCTTTTTAACTTAAATCATAACGCCAAATACAATAAGATTCTCTCATCACATACTCTCTCATATTGAATCAATTCAAATCATTTGCTTGCACGTTACAAGCAAGGTTGGTGTATGGATAAAAGTTATATAAGATAAAGAATCCCTTACAAGAAGTCTCAAGTACCAAAGAGCTATCGCAAATTGAGAGCTGGTATATGAAAATGCAGACTTTCTACGATACAATAGGATAAACACTTGTTTTACAAGGTATTATAAAAAACAACTATCAAGATTTTCAAAAGCGTTCTTCTTCAGCCGGCACTAAAATTTCTCGTTTCCCTGCGTGATTTGCTGGACTAATGATACCTTCTTCTTCCATCCTCTCAATCAATGTCGCAGCACGGTTATAACCAATGCCTAAACGGCGTTGAATATAAGAGGTCGAGGCCTTACGATCACGAAGCACAATAGCAACAGCTTGACTATAGGGATCATCTTCTGAAGGAGAAGATAAAGAAACATCAGCACCATCCTCTTCAACTTCTTGCGTAATTGTTTCTAAATAATCAGGTCGTGCTTGCGCTTTGAGATGCGCAACAACCTGCTCCACTTCATCATCCGCAACAAAAGGCCCATGCACACGCTGAATACGTCCTCCTCCCATCATAAAGAGCATATCTCCTTGTCCCAATAATTGCTCGGCCCCCTGTTCGCCTAAAATTGTTCGACTATCGATTTTTGAACTCACAGAAAAAGAAATACGTGTAGGAAAATTGGCTTTAATCGTCCCAGTAATAACATCGACGGAAGGACGCTGTGTCGCCATAATTACATGGATACCGGCAGCACGTGCCATTTGTGCTAAACGTTGAACCGCACCTTCAATATCTTTACCAGCAACCATCATCAAATCAGCCATTTCATCAATAATAACAACAATATATGGCATAGGACTAAAATCAAGTGTTTCCGTTTCATAAAGAGGCTCACCAGTCTCATGATCAAATCCAACTTGAATTGTCCGCACCATTGTCTCTCCCTGACTTGCAGCTTCCCTAAGACGTGCATTAAACCCATCAATATTACGAACGCCTAGTTTTGACATTTTACTATAGCGCTCTTCCATTTCACGAACAGCCCACTTTAAAGCAATCACGGCTTTTTTAGGATCTGTCACCACGGGTGTTAGTAAATGGGGAATGCCATCATAAACCGAAAGCTCAAGCATTTTCGGGTCCACCATAATGAGACGACATTGTTCAGGTGTCATACGATAAAGCAATGATAAAATCATTGTATTGATAGCAACAGACTTTCCCGATCCTGTTGTACCAGCAACCAAAAGATGGGGCATTTTTGCTAAATCTGCAACAACAGCTTCCCCCCCGATTGTCTTACCCAAAGCAAGTCCTAGCTTGGCTTTGCTGTCAATAAATTCTTGCGCCTGCAACATTTCTCGTAAATAAACCATCTCACGATTTGCATTAGGCAATTCTATTCCAATAACATTACGTCCTGGAACCACCGCAACACGCGCTGAAATAGCACGCATCGAGCGTGCAATATCATCTGCCAAACCAATGATACGGGAAGACTTAATGCCTGCAGCCGGTTCAAATTCATACAAAGTTACTACCGGTCCAGGACAAGCATCTATAATTTTTCCTTTGACCCCAAAATCTAACAAAACCCCTTCAAGTTCCTGAGAATTTGCTCTTAAAACAGCAGGAGAAAGTTTTGCATCCCTAACAGACGGTGGTGGAACCGAAAGATAATCTACAAGAGGAAGAACAAAACCACCCTTTGAAGAAGCTGTTAAAGACTTTCGATTTTTACTAGGAGAAACATAGGTTTTATTTTGATTTTGATTTTCCTTATACTTTACTTTTTCACCCAAAAAAGTTGGCTCAATCCGATCAAATGGCTTTCCTTGCCCTTTACTCTGAAAACGCCTTTTGAAATTGAATAAACGAAAAAAACGCGCTTGTAAAAAATAAAAAAGATGCAAAAGAGCGCCACAAGTTGTCGCAAAAAAACCATGATTTTTACGATCCTCCTCTGCGGCATATTCCGTATCTTCTTCCAACTCAAAGACTGGATTAATGATTTCGTCTTTTGGAATGCTTTTTTCTTTTCTTTTCTTTGTTCGACGCCGCCATATCACATTGCCAGCAAAAGCAGCGGTGAAAAAACCTAAAAGAATAAAAACAACACTGAAAAACACCGTGTAAGGAGGAGAAAGAAAAAGAGGAAAGACTGAAGAAACAACACTTAAAACTTTATCTCCTAAAACCCCTCCCAATCCCATTGGCAATGGCCAATAAGTAAAAGAAGCAACAGGAGACATAAGGGCAAAAGCAATTAAAAACCAAATCGTTGATAGCACCCATAAAAAAAAGCGCAAAGTCAAATTGTAGATATTCTTTTGCGCCAACAAGAGAAAAGACCAAAATAACGGTGGCAACAAAACAGAAAGACTTGCCAAGCCAAAAAACTGCATAATAAAATCTGAAAAAACTGCCCCCATCCACCCCATAAGGTTTGTAACCTCATTTGTACTTGCATGGGTTAAAGATGGGTCCGCAACATTCCACGTCGCCAAAGCAAACACACAAAAAATAATAAAGCCCAAAAGCCCAAGCCCAATAAATACCCCTATCTGACGTAAAAACATCTCAATAAGACGCGAACCTTGAGAATTTCGCACTTCTAATGAATCATAAGGAGAAGAACTTCGGTGCATCTATCAATTCCAAATACAAAACTTTCATATTTTAAAGAGTTATAACTCCCTCTCTCTCTTAAAAAGGATAAGGCTTAAACTCTGTGCCGATTTGTAAACAAATAGCCTGTAAACAATCCGACTTCTTATCTAGCGCGTTCTACCTTCTAACCACTTCATATCATTCATATACCACCACCCTAAGAGACAATCCTTCATAAGGCGCACAAAAGCTCTCCCTGAATATTTATCAAACGATCAACCAAAAAACACCTCATGTGTAAAATGTTACATGGGTGCTATAAGCACCTTCCTAAACAGATGATGTTTTTTACGCTACATCATGATAACGGCAAAATATGAATACTGTTTTAACCATCACGAATGACCACAATTTTTTATCTATCATACTAACGAAATGTCCCCCTTCAGGACAGGCATACTGAAGTAACTCACACAACTTAAAAAATACATGACCATCTTTGTTTATTTTTAGTTTTCTTTTTTATCAACCAAGTGTAAAAAGAATTGAAGAAGATATTCAAAAAAGCTTATCCGATAAATCTGTAAGATGAATCACATAAATGATTAAGCAGAAAAACTCTGAAAAACCAATCTGTCATCAGATTGGCGCCAAAAAGAAACCTCGTTTTTGTAAAGCAGAGAGAAAAGTAAAAGTTAAGATATTTTAGGCAATGTAAAAAGATATTCTTTTTAAAAGAAAGCAAACTGTAAACAATGGAAGAAGTATTGTGTGTTCTAATCGCAATAAAGACGTACAACCCAATAAAAAAATTAAATCTCATAAAACTAAACAATGTGATCTGCTCATTGCCGGAGGGGCAGCTGTCGGTTTAACCTTAGCGATAGCACTCAAGCAAACAGCCCCTAATCTGAAAATAAAAATCGTTGATGCTGCTCCACAAGGAGATCCCCCTGCTTCTAACATACGAACCATTGCCCTTGCTGCTGCTTCTATTCGTATGTTAAAACAATTACAATGTTGGGAACCTATAAAACCCTATGCGCAACCCATTCATTCAATGATCATCACAGATACAAACACAAGTGATCCTGTCAAACCCACTCTTTTAACCTTTGAAGGCGACATTAACCCGGGTGAACCCTTTGCTGCTATGGTAGAGCATAGAGAACTCATCAACACTTTAAAAAAACGTGTCAAAGATCTCAATATCCCTGTTATTGCAAACACGCGTGTCATTGATTTTCATCAAGAAGACCAACATACAACCGTCACTTTAAATAATGAAGAGGTTTGGCAAACAAAATTGCTGATTGCAGCTGACGGAGCCCATTCGAAATTACGCCAAAAAGCAGGTCTTAAAAACTTTTCTCATCCCTATAAACAAACAGCAATCATCTGCACAGTTGAACATGAAAAACCCCATAATGGTCAAGCAATTCAACATTTTTTACCTGCTGGTCCTTTTGCTCTTCTCCCTCTCAAAGGCAACCGATCCGCTATTGTGTGGAATGAAGATCATAGAACTGCGCAATATTATCTTAAAGCTGATGCACTTATTTTTGAAACAGAACTCGAAAGACGCATTGGCCATCGATTAGGTAAACTCTCTTGGGATGGCGAACGTCAAGCTTTTCCTTTGAGCCTTTCTTTAACACGTCAATGCATTAAACCACGTTTTGCTCTTGTTGGCGATGCCGCCCATACCATCCACCCCATTGCAGGACAAGGACTCAATTTAGGATTACGCGATAGCGCTGCGCTGGCTGAAGTGATTATTGAAACAGCACGACTAGGTCTTGATATTGGCTCCCTCATAGCTTTAGAGCGCTATCAAAGCTGGAGACGTTTTGAAATTGTCCGTATGGCTTTAAGCAATGATTGGCTTAATAAACTCTTTTCTAATGATAACCTTCTTTTAAGGATGCTCCGCGATACCGGCCTTGGAATCATTAATCAAGCACCAAAAATAAAAAAATACTTCATTCAAGAAGCTGCCGGACTCACTCCAAATGCCCCACGTCTTCTACACGGCTTCCCACTTTAAACAAAAATTCATACTATTTTATAACCTTTGCCTCCCTCCTTCAAAGAACAAAAAATTCCTATCTCATCTAATCTGTTTGCAAACCGGATTCCTGTCGAGTAATTTTCTCTTGCCTTCCTCCCCCCATATTTCACTCCACATAAGACTCGACAAGCAAGCTACATTTTAAGAATACTCACCATACACTGAAAAAAACATTTAATGTCTCAAAGAGGTTGCCTTATATCACCACACCTTTAAAGGAGCCATTTCACAGCATAATAAAATAAACAAGACATTTTAGCACACAACACTTTTCTTTATAAATAATAAATTCCTTGTTCTCATACTGAGTGAGAAATCTAAAGATCATAAAATACCCTTATTTCAAATCTCTCTACATGTTGAAGCAATCAAAATCATTCGCTTGCACATCACAAGCGAAAGTGTCGTATAAATAAAAACAATTAAACAAAGCGACAAAAGCCTCCCCCTCTCGAGAACTAAGGACTTTAGCAACATTGGAGGCGAGTAAAGTGTGTAATGGCACAGACTCACTTTTTATTGAAGCAAAAATGGTGGTGTACAATGGACTTTATATGCTCATAGAGACTTTTACGTTATACTATTCACGAGAAGCGCTATAAAATAAGCTTAGTTGCATTGAAAAATTTTTCTTAAAAAAGCGCGTAAATTGGAAACACAAATGCATTCCGTTTGGGACATTTTGTTTCTCAGACAAACCCTTTAATTTATTGTGGAATACCACACAATTTTAGAAAAAATATTCCGATATATAACAAAGTGTTCCGCACTCTATACCATCACACACAATTGTAAACCTGCATACCCCCCCTATTTCACACCATAAAAGAAGATAAACCGCAATAGAAATGATCCAATCCTTTTATTTTCAAATACACTCTTTATTCATTATTCATAAACGCTCATATAATGAATTTTAATCACAAACGCTCAGAAATATGTCATAAATTTAAAACCCATGACAGCCATAGAAATTTTCCATTTTTCTACACACTCACTCATCCCAATGAACGATAAATAAAGCAAATGCCTCATATATAATCTTACAGAAAAAAGACCAAACAAAATCTATAACATCAGGCTTGTTCTACAGAACAGTATTTCAAAAATATAAGTATGCTAATTTATTAACATATTAATTGATAAAATTATCATTTTACATATTGAGTTAAAATCCCTATGCAATAAATTATTCTCATTTCGACCATTTTTGTAAATAATCAATAAAACTCTTTATTTACATAGACTAAAAAGAGCAACGTTAATGAAACGATAAAAAGAAGTAAAATACCCCCCTCTCTCACATGCCAAAAGCAATTACAATATTTCAACCTGGCATCATCATTATGCTTGCCAGATTATGCCAACAAGACCTTTTGCATTTAAATAAATTTGTTCACGCTCCCTATTGTTGTATTTGGTAACTCAATACTTTAATATATTTGTTCAGTATGTTTATACAATCAAATTACCCAAAAGAGCATACTTCTTGCATTTACATTCCTTAGTATTCCCTTATCTTGTAAATATCGCACACGTATTACGTTACTTCGAGTTCATCAAGTGTATACCCATTCTCCAACCACTCTTTAATCCACTTAGGTCTACGTCCACGCCCATTCCATAATTCCCATTGGTTATTGGGATTTCTATAATGGCGCTCTTTGCTCACAAGATCAGCGATATCAATTCCATGGGCATTAGCAATTTCAAGAATTTTTCGTCGCGCATTTTGCTTTTCCTTTGCTTGCCGTTTTTTTAATTCCACATCGATTTGTGTACGCATCTCTTGTAGCTCATCAAAATTCATATTTTTGAGATCATTCACCTTAATTACTCCCCTTGCAAAAAAGAATTTCTTTTTGCCATATTTTAAACACAATTATAGACAACTTTTGCCCATTTATTATCGAAATTAAAATTACGATACATATATCACTTTGACGGAGATGTGCTTTGAGCCACAAAGAACTGTTTATTGGTATATCAATTACCACCACTGCATCTTTTTTCAGTTCAATTGCAGGAACTACTAAATGCAGTGCTCAAACACCATCACACCTCTCTGACTCTCATGAATCAGTAGTCAAAAGTAAATATAAATCGTCACTCTATAAGTTATGGCAATACGCAACAAAGAACAAGCCCTCTCTGTATAATGATAGTGTAGTTCATTATGACAATAAAATCTCCCCTCATACACAACGGCTTTTTACTTCGTATAAATTTTTTTTGAAAAGATTTTTGCAACGAGAGAATTATATAAAACAAGCAGCTTCAACACAGTATCAAAGATTATTATTTTTAAAAAGCAGCGTCTTTTTTCGTGATTCCAATAATATTGGTTGGCGTAATGTGCTCTATTTTATTCCACACTTTTATCGTGTTGGTTGGATATTCGCATATATTAGAAATATTCTTAAAAGAGAACAAAGCAATAATCACAAGGAATATTCTAAGCTAAACAATCTCATTCTGCAAATTTATAAAATCAAAAGACAACGAGAAAAAGCACCACAAAGCATTAGCATTTGTATTAATAAAATTCTTCATAATAAGGTGTATTGCTAATGATTGTTCCAGATTTTACATTTTTTGCTGCTGCATACATATCCAATACGCCCCCCATAACATTTTCAGTTACTGCCGAACAAGAAGCGCGGGACAATGTTTATGTAACAGATGATAAAGATAACTTCTTCTATCAATCATCTCAGCTTAAGGAAACAATTGCAACAGCTGAACAGAGTGAACATAATTTTAACATAATTTTAGGGCAAATAGATGTTGGAAATGTGAAATTGTTTTCTCTTTTTGATGCATTTGATTTTTGCAGAAATCTTACAGCTGTACAAAGTGCTTTAACTTACTGCTATGAACAAACAACATCAAAGTGCATCTTTGAAAAAGCGACTTTGCAGTCTGTGCTGAATTTTTACAATACAGAAAACTCAAACCACACCCGTATGCAAAAAGTTACTTCATATATTGGAGTAAATGCTGCTGTACGAGGAAATGAAGACTTGCAGGAGCCTGTAAAGCTTAAAAAAGAAGAACCAGAACAGACAACTAAAGTAGATTCTCTTCCTCTTTCTTCAAAAGGAGAAGAAGATGCATTTACACATAAAGAAAGTAGCGCCCGCGATGCTTTTTCAGCTGAAGATTTTTCTTCATCGAGAAGATCGCTAGAGTGACGACTGATATTTTCACGAAACCCCAGAATTTTGATAGGATATTATAATGAAAGGTAGATAAGAAAATGTTAAAGCTCTAATTAGTAAGATTGAACAAAATCTCTTCTAATTGAGGGCAAAGATAATGAAAATGATAGAACAAAACAGCGTTGATATAGCATTTAGTCAAAAAGCAGCACGTGAAATTACAGTCGTGATGCTTTCAGAAAGGGAATGGTATTTCACGTTTATTTCCGACGATCCAATCACCGGAAAGCCAAATAAATATACGTTACTTACACAAAGAGGAAAACTAAGAACTTGGGCTGATCCAAAATATCTTTTTAAGTTTCTTCATGAACGAGGGGTCATTTGTGGGAGTTTTAATCTTAATCAGGATAAAGAACATGAAACAATTAAATATTCTTCACACAACAGCTCGTAATAAAACTGCTGCATTTTCTGCAGCTTTAACCGTATTTTTTATGACCAATCCTGTGTATGCTCAAAAATTAACAACTGCAAAAACTGCTTTAGAAAAACTCCGTGATGACTTAAAGCTACTTATCCCTATCGCTGCTGCTGTTATACTTTTGTGCTTAGCAATTGCTTATGCAGGGCGCTACATCGGAAAAGATACATTCGTACGGTGGGCAATCGGGGTCGTTATCGCTGGTTCAGCAGCTGAACTTGCTAAAATGTTGTTCCAAGGCCCATGAAAATGACTATTAAAGTCATGCAGTATAAAATGTCTTTTTATTCTAAAGAAAAATCTAAATTGAGATAAATAATATGAAACAATCAAAAATTCCTCAAACAATAATTCGAAATAAAATTACTAAAACCTCTGCAGCCTTAACTGTATTTTTTATGGCCAATCCTGTGTTAGCCCAAGCAGTAGTTTTAACTCCTGCAAAAACTGCTTTAGAGGCACTCCAAACAGACTTGAAGGTGATTATTCCTATTGCTGCTGCTGTTATACTTTTGTGCTTAGCAATTGCTTATGCAGGGCGCTATATCGGAAAAGATACATTTGTACGATGGGGAATCGGGGTCGTTATCGCTGGTTCAGCAGCTGAACTTGCTAAAATGCTATTCCCGTAACCGTAATGAGAATGATTATTAAAGTCATGCAGTATAAAATGTCTTTTTATTCTAAAGAGAAATCTAAATTGAGATAAAAATATGAAAAAATCAAATATCCTTCAAAGAATAATTCATAATAAAACTATTAAAAACTCTGTAGCTTTAGCTGTATTTTTTATGGCCAATCCTGTGTTAGCCCAAGCAGCAGTTTTAAAGCCTGCAAATGACGCTTTAACAGCACTCCAAACAGACTTGAAAACGATTATCCCTCTTGCTGCTGCCGTAATACTCTTGTGCTTAGCAATTGGTTATGCAGGTCGCTACATCGGAAAAGATACATTTGTACGATGGGGAATCGGGGTCGTTATCGCTGGTTCAGCAGCTGAACTTGCTAACATGTTGTTCAAAGGCCCATGAAAATGACTATTAAAGTCATGCTGTATAAAATATCTTTTTATTCTAAATAGAAATCTAAATTGAGACAATCAATATGAGACAATCGAAAATTCTTCAAACAATAATCTGGAATAAAGATACTAAAACCTCTGCAGCTTTAACTGTATTTTTTATGATACATCCCGTATGGGCCCAAGCACAAGGTTTAGATCCTGCAAAAAAAGCTTTAGAAGGACTCCAAAAAGATCTTATTGATAACATTATTCCTGTTGCTGCTGCTGTTATACTTTTGTGTTTAGCAATTGGTTACGCAGGACGCTACATTGAAAGGGATACGTTTATACGATGGGCAATCGGTGTTATCATCGCTGGATCAGCAACCCAACTTGCGAGCTTGTTATTTAAAGGTACAGTTAATTAAAATTTAAAGATGACAACTATAATACAAACTGTTATTTAAAATCTTAATGAGAGAAATATGCAAAAACTAATTAGTTTCCAATCAAAGAACAATAACAAAATCATCACATTTTCTGCAGCTTTAACTGTATTTTTTATGATACATCCCGTATGGGCCCAATCAAAAGGTTTAGAACCTGCAAAAAAAGCTTTAGACGAACTCCAAAAAGATCTTACTAATAATATTATTCCTGTTGCTTCTGCTGTGATTCTTTTATGCTTAGCAATTGGTTATGCTGGACGCTACATCGGAAAAGATACATTTATACGATGGGCAATCGGCGTTGTCATCGCTGGCTCAGCAACCCAACTGGCTCAGCTGTTATTCAAAGGTACAATTTAAAATTAAAGATGACAACTATAATACAAACTGTTATTTAAAATTTTAATGAGAGAAATATGCAAAAGTTAGTTAGCTTAAAATCGGAAAATAATAACAGAATTGCTGTAATTTCTGCAACTATAACTGCGTTTTTTATGGCCAATCCTGTGTATGCTCAAGCACAATTAAATAATGCGAAAACTGCTTTAGAGGCTTTACGGGACGACCTCATTAGCAACATTATTCCTATTGCCGCTGCTGTTATACTTTTGTGCCTAGCAATTGGTTACGCAGGACGTTACATTGAAAGGGATACATTTATACGATGGGCAGTTGGTGTTATTATCGCTGGCTCAGCAGTCCAACTTTCTAAGCTGTTATTCACAGGTACAGTTTAAAATTAACTATAGCAACATATAAAAATATTATTTAAACCTTAATGAGAGAAATATGCAAAAGTTAGTTAGCTTCAAATCGGAAAATAATAACAGAATTGCTGCAATTTCTGCAACTATAACTGCGTTTTTTATAACGCATCCCGCATATGCAAAAATAGAGAATGCTAGTAAAGCTTTAAAGGCTTTACAGGACGACCTCATTAAAAACATCATTCCTGTTGCTGCTGCTGTTATACTTTTGTGCTTAGCAATTGGTTACGCAGGACGTTACATTGAAAGGGATACATTCATACGATGGGCAGTTGGTGTTATTATCGCTGGCTCAGCAACCCAACTTGCTACAATGCTATTTACAGGTAAACCATAAATTAGTATAATACAAAATGTTTTTATAATTGAGGGTTCTTATATCTAATAATTATAAACATATAAAATACCACATGTTTTACAATAATAAATATAAAGTAATAAGATCATTAATTAAGAGTATAACATGAAACAATTCAATAATCTCCGATCAAAAAACAACAACAGAATCACAGCACTTTCTGCATCTATAAGTGTATTTTTTATAGCACATCCTGCATATGCAAAACTAAAAGCTGAAGATGCTTTAAATGCTCTAAAAAAAGATCTTATTGAGAACATTATTCCTATTGCCGCTGCTGTTATACTTTTGTGCTTAGCAATTGGTTACGCAGGACGTTACATTGAAAGGGATACATTTATACGATGGGCAGTTGGTGTTATCATCGCTGGATCAGCAACCCAACTTGCGAGCCTGTTATTCACAGGTCAACCATGAATTAGTATAATACATAATGTTTTTAAGATAAAAGTGCATCTAAATTATTAACATAATAAAATGCTATTCCGTTTATAATAGTCAATACAAAGCATTTATAAGAACTTAATAAGGGTACGGTATGCAAAAACTAATCAATCTTCAATCAAAAAATAACAACAGAATCATCGTAATTTCTGCAACTATAACTGCGTTTTTTACAACACATCCCGCATATGCAAAAATAGAGAATGCTAGTAAAGCTTTAGAAGCTCTAAAAAAAGATCTTATTGATCACATTATTCCTGTTGCTGCTGCTGTTATACTTTTGTGTTTAGCAATTGGTTACGCAGGACGTTACATTGAAAGGGATACATTTATACGATGGGCAGTTGGTGTTATCATCGCTGGATCAGCAACCCAACTTGCTACAATGCTATTTACAGGTAAGCCATGAATAAGTATAATACGTAATGTTTTTAATATTCGTCAATTATAGATTTTTACCAGTAATAATGTCGTTCATACTACGAAAAAAGGAATATTATTTATAGCAACTTTAATTAAAAGGGGATAAAAGATATGAAACAATTAAATACGCTTCAATCAAAAATATGTAAGATTAGTGCTATTGTTGTCACTTCAGTTATGTTATTAATAACTCAATCTGCATACGCTCAGACGGAAACAAAGAGTTTGGATGTTTTCATAGGGATGCAATATGGATTAAGTATAATTATTCCTATCGTTGCTGTTATCCTTCTTTTATTACTTTTGCTTATTTATATATTTCGCATCATCGCAAGAGCTACATTTATGCGATGGGCATTCAGTATCATTATTGCTGGTGCAGCTTTCTATATTAGCCACATATTATTTCACCTCCAGTGATGAGAACATTCCATGAAATCGCAAGAAAAAAAAGAATTCCCCCTATTCAAGGGAGCAACACGTGTTCCAACGATATGGGGTGTCCCCATGATGCCATTTATCGTTATGGTTATGGGGGTCGCTGTTATTGCTATGACAGTAAGTATCTTTTTGTGGATTATGGCACCTCCATTATGGTTCATTATGGTGCAAATTACTAAAAACGATGACAAGGCGTTTCGTATCTGGTGGTTATGGATCGATACTAAGTTTCGCAATCGCAACAAAGGTTTTTGGGGCGCATCAAGTTATAGTCCCTCTGATTATAGTAAAAGGAGATAAACATGACAGCTGTTGAAAGCAGCAAACGCCTTGCATCAGAGACACCTGTAAGCCTGTTTCTGCCTTATTCACATCATATTACAGATACGATTATTTCTACTAAAAATGCGGAATATTTGTCAATTTGGAAAATTGACGGGCGTTCGCATCAAAGCGCTTCAGAAGAAGATATTTTTCAATGGATAAAAGAGCTTAACAATACTCTACGGGGTCTTGCGTCGGCCAATTTATCATTTTGGACGCATATTGTGCGCCGCCGTGTTTATGAATATCCTGATTCAACATTTGATCAAATGTTTTGCTATCAACTTGATGAAAAATATCGGCAAAGTTTTACTGGTTATAATTTGATGGTCAATGATTTATATCTGACTGTCATTTTTCAACCGATAGCGGATAAAATTATGTCGTTCTTTTCTAAACATGAACGTGAAACGCTTGATCAAAAAAAGATGCGACAAGACACATGTATAAAAGAACTCAATGACATCAATCGTACTTTAGGCCAGTCTTTAAACCGTTACGGTGCAGAACTTCTTGGTGCTTATGAAAAAAATGGGCATGTTTATTCTTCTGCACTTGAGTTCCTTGGAATGCTTATCAATGGTGAATATCGCCCCATGCCAATTTGCCATGACCGTTTTGCTGACTACATGTCTATCAATCGACCTTTTTTCTCAAAATGGGGTGCTCTTGGTGAACTGCGAACAACCAGTGGAATGCGTCGATTTGGAATGCTGGAAATTAAAGAATATGATGCAACAACCAAACCAGGACAATTAAATGTTTTGTTGGAAAGTGACTTCGAGTTCGTATTGACGCAGAGCTTTTCGGTGCTCTCCCGACATGCTGCTAAAGATTATTTACAACGGCATCAGCGTAATCTGATTGATGCAAGAGATGTGGCAACGAGCCAAATTGAACAAATTGACGAAGCACTAAACCAGCTTATCAGTGGGCATTTTGTCATGGGAGAACATCACTGCACATTGACTATCTATGGTGATACAATACAACAAGTTCGCGACCATATGGCCAAAGCGAGTGCAGCATTATTAGACGTTGCGTTACTACCCAAACCTGTAGACTTGGCGATAGAGGCTGGCTATTGGGCACAACTTCCTGGCAATTGGAAATGGAGACCACGTCCTGCTCCGATTACATCATTGAACTTTTTATCATTTTCATCTTTTCATAATTTCATGTCAGGAAAACCCACTGGCAACCCATGGGGACCAGCTGTCACAATTCTTAAAACAACCAGTAAAACACCACTTTATTTCAATTTTCATGCCTCCAAACTTGAAGAAGACTCGACAGATAAACGTTTACTTGGTAATACCGCACTTATCGGACAATCTGGTTCCGGTAAAACCGTGTTACTCGGCTTTTTGTTAGCACAAGCACAAAAATTTAAGCCGACAACTGTTGTTTTTGATAAAGATCGTGGCATGGAAATTGCCATTCGGGCGATGGGTGGAAAATATTTAACATTTAAGCCAGGCAGGAGAAGTGGTTTCAATCCTTTCCAACTCCCACCTACACAAGAAAATCTGATTTTTCTGAAACAATTTGTTAAAAAATTAGCAGAAGCTGGTGGTGAGGTTACGCATCACGACGAGGAAGAAATTAATAAAGCGGTTATGTCTGTTATGAGCAGTAACATTGACCAATCACTTCGTCGTTTGTCCTTTCTGATACAATTTTTACCAAATCCACGTTTAAGTGACTATAATACTCATCCATCTGTTCATGCTCGCTTACTAAAATGGTGTGAAGGTGGTGATTATGGATGGTTATTTGATAATCCTCATGATGCTCTTGATCTCTCAACACATCAAGTTTACGGCTTTGATATCACAGAATTTTTAGATAATGTTGAAACTCGCACTCCAGTGATGATGTATTTGCTTTACCGCACAGAAGGCATGATTAGCGGACAGCGATTTATGTATATCTTTGATGAGTTTTGGAAACCTTTGCAAGATCCGTACTTTGAGGATTTAGCGAAAAATAAACAAAAGACGATCCGTAAACAAAATGGTATTTTTGTTTATGCAACACAAGAGCCTAGCGATGCCTTGGAAAGTAATATTGCTAAAACACTCATTCAACAGTGTGCAACTTACATTTTTCTAGCCAACCCCAAAGCAAACTATGAAGATTATACAAAAGGCTTTAAACTAACAGATACCGAATTTGAACTCGTTAAAGGACTTGGTGAGTTTAGTCGCCAATTCCTCATTAAGCAGGGTGATCAATCTGCGCTTGCAGAACTGAATCTTGGTAAATTCCATCTGACTCGCGATGGAAGAAACATCGAACACGACTTTAGTGACGAGCTCTTGGTGTTATCAGGTACACCTGATAATGCAGAGTTAGCCGAAAGCATTATCGCGGAAGTTGGTGATGATCCAGCAATATGGTTACCAATTTTCTTACAGCACGCAAAAAATGACAGGAGGGAAACATGAAAAAAAAGGTCATTTCAATAGTAGTTGTAATAACTTTAGGGATTCCAAACCCAGCAATGGCTTGGGTTTGGGGCGCTGGAGCGGCAGATTTGGGAGCATCAATTCCAACGACATGGCCCAATTTTTTTGGAGGTTCATCTTCAAATACATCAAAGACTAAAAAAACTCCACAACAAAAGAAAGCTCTATCTGATGCCCAATTTCTCGATACACTAAAAAAACAACTTGAGGAAACAAAAAAGATACGCGAATCTATAACGGGAAGCCAAAAATTCGATATTAAAAACCTTAAAAGTGCACAAACAGATCACAGCAGTTTTTTTCTCAAAAATCCAGAGAATCTCTACAATAGAAATAAAACTTCTGCTCTATCTACATCACTTGAAAATATTTTAAAAGAAGAAGAAATTCCTATCTCTGTCCATGAATCTAGCAGTTTTATCAACAAGCGTAGCCAATATGCAGCCGTCACTGATAAAGCCGTAAGTTTAAAGACTTTCGAAGAAGCAAACAATCGTTTTCAGCAAATTGAAGAACTATTAAACGAAATCAAGACAACAAAAGATCTAAAAAGTATTGCTGAGTTACAAGCATATATAATTGGAATGCTCGCTAAGCTACAAAATGAAACAGCAAAACTACAAATGGTCGCACATTTACGCAACGCTGAACATGCACTTATCAAACAGCAGAAGGACAAACATAACATAAAAATTTTAAATAGTAAAAACACGAAAATGCCTACCATAAGATTTATTAGATAAAGCTTTTTGTAACAATATTTCGTTGTATTATTTTTCTTGTATGCTCGTAAAAAGCAAAAGTTAATGCATAATATTCAGTTATCTCTCATAAACTGAAAAGGTCTACGAAATTTAATTCCATCCTAAAAAAATCAACGAAAAATGCTTAAAAATCATATAAAAAGTTGAAAATTCGTTAAAGAGGAATTGCCATGGACTTTACAGTGTTCACGCAACTTTTCACTAAAATTGATCAGATAACAAAAACATATGTCACGGATATTTCCTCAAAAACAATAGCTACAATTACACCCTTTGTTTTAATCGGTCTCACAATCGCCTTCATCATCTATGGTTGGCTCATCATTCGTGGCGCTATAGATATGCCTCTCTCCGGATTTGTAAATCGTTTCCTACGGATAAGTATTATTACTTCAATAGCTCTTACCACAGGACTTTATCAGAGTGAAATTGCGGATTTGATAACACAAATGCCCTATGAGTTATCAAAAGCACTCATAACAAATCCACTCAATGATACACAATTAATGAATTTACTGGACACAACAGCAACCAAAGGATTTCAATATGCAGGCCGTCTTTTCGAAGAAACC
>NZ_JBHILT010000137.1:293-1006 GCF_042193405.1 Bartonella sp. TT110JLCBS | reverse complement strand
AAGGCAAAGGGGATTGTGTAACATTTAGTCTGCGAGCTCAGTTATCAGGACGTGGTGTGAGTGAGGGTGAAACCCTTGAAGGCAATGAAGAGGCACTACAATTCCTTCATGATAAACTGTATATCAATGAACTTTATCATGGAACAAGAATTGCCAATGAAGGCACTATTGATAATCAGCGCACATTGTTTAATTTGCGCGAAGAAGCCAAAAACAGTTTATCAGATTGGTATGCGGACCGTTTGAGTTTGATGTTTTTCGTTCACGCTTGCGGTTATACAGCCAACAGGCTTAATTTTGAGGGAGAACTGGTTGATCTTGATCCTCTTTTTTGGGGCTTTAATGCACCATTAGCTCCAAGCAGTAAGCGCATTGTGCGACCAGAAGCAAAAACCAAGGATGAAGAGCTTACAGAAAAAGCCAAACACAGCTTTAATCTTAAATTGATAGATGAAGCGGTTCAGTGCGCTAAGCTAGCGAATCCTAAAATTAGACCGGTTCGCGTGAATGGCGAGAGTGTTTATGTGTTGTATTTGCATCCCATTCAGGTGACACAATTGCGCACTAATACAGAGACGGGTCAATGGCTTGATATTCAGAAAGCTGCTTATACCGGTTCGCGTTCCAAAAACCCAATCTTTGATGGTTCTCTAGGCATGTACAACGGTGTGATTTTACGTGAATCAGAGCATGTCACCAATGGTGTTAAATCC
>NZ_JBHILT010000137.1:0-231 GCF_042193405.1 Bartonella sp. TT110JLCBS | reverse complement strand
ATTTGGTAAGAGTTACGGTAAGGCCCCCTATAAAATCGAAAAAGAAACCTTCGACTACAAACGCGAATACGGTTTTGGAGTGCATACAATTATGGGCATGAAGAAAACGCGTTTCCAAATGCCCGGAAGAGCACAAGGAGCCCAAGATTTTGGAACGATAGTTATCCCCACCTACAGCGGTGAAGTTGAGTGATGAGGAAAGGAAATAGGACATGGTAGATGGCGTAACAG
>NZ_JBHILT010000136.1:0-1011 GCF_042193405.1 Bartonella sp. TT110JLCBS | reverse complement strand
ACAAGTCCTACCTTAAAGAGGGTTATTTCACCAATCAGAGGTTCTAGCCATTGGAACCAGCCTTTAATCCTCTCTGTGAGATCACTGATGCTTTTTCTTAAATCAGAGGTAGGATTAAGCAAATCATTAAGGACTTTTTTTAAGGTTTTTGCCCAGCTCGCAACGGTTGTTTGGATGAGGTCGCGGTTTTCATCAATCAGGCGAGAAAAACCGTCAATCATGTCATTGATCACGGGCATGAAACGCGCGCCAATAAAGCTCGCGATACCGCCTATTTTTTTCTTAAAGGCACCAAGCTTGTCACTCAAATCTGCTGCATAGCGTGCCACATCGGCACCTATCAGCCATTTTCCTTTCCGCGCCTTTGCAAACAGCTCTTTAATGGGTGCCATGCCTTGTGCAAGCATGGTCGCCATTTCTTTACCATCACCACCAAACAGCAGAGCGGCAATATGCTGTCTTTGTGCTTGATTTTTCATCTGACTCATCTTGTCGGTAATTTCTTCTAACAAGACAGAAGTGGATTTGAGTTTTCCAGAAGTGTTTTTGACAGAAATGCCAAGCGCTTCAAAGCCCATCATGCCTCTTTTTTGTCCGGCATAGGCTTGTGCCGAACGCCTATTTAAAACCGCTAAGGATTGTTGAAAAAGTTCGGCAGAAGTGCCTGAATTATCGGCTGCATCACCCCATAATTGAAGTGATGCAACACTCATATTTAAATGGTGTGATGCGTGATAAAGACTATCGCCCAGATGCATGGTTTTCATGGTGAGGGCGGCTACACTTGCCACAAGACCACCACCAGCAAGCCCTAAGACACCGGTAAAGACTGAAGCACGGCTTGCCGCCACTCCAAGAGCACTTTGAACACCATGAAGGCTTTTTGTCATGTTTTTGACAGCAGCAGAAAAGCGCGGAATACCCAAACTATGTGAGAGTGTTTTTGACAATGTATCGAATTTTTTTTGAAGATGTTTGAGAGGTGCGGTGAGTTTGTCTTCAAGAGACAAT
>NZ_JBHILT010000135.1:0-1013 GCF_042193405.1 Bartonella sp. TT110JLCBS | reverse complement strand
TTTGCTAGGAACGTAATTCTACTGTTTTCTTGTGTTCTTACAGCCCTGCTTTTTTCTTCTTTTCTCTTTTCATGACGCGCTACAAAGGCATTGGCTTCATCATTCCATAACAAAGAATCCTGTGCCACTCCTTCAGAAACTTCTTTAATCCGTGCATTCACATTCTTGATATTTGTATCAAGACCAGTAAATGCACTCCCAACATCTTTAAAAGAGCCCTCTGTTATATTACCCTTTGTATCAATCTTGGATAAGTCATAAGTTGGTCCCGTCATGTCAGAACCAGCAACTCCTGCACCTCCACCAAAATATTTTGATGTATTCGCCATAGCCGTTTCCAGATTTCTCGCTGTGGACGAAAGACTCTCATTGGTTTTGCTTAACTGTGAAAAATTAACTGCATCGTTCGCTCCAGTGCCATCCGACACTCCTGTAATCTTTTTACCCCCAGCATCTATCCCAGAAATGATTATTTTCGGACCATTGGCTATCACTAAGCCTGTTGCATCTAAGGTATTTGTACCTGCCTTTACGCTCTCCAGTGTGATATCCTTTGCTAAATCAAATTTTACCTTATTGTCCTCTTTGCCTTTTGTAATATTTAGGTTGCTACTTCCAGCTGCCAAATCCATTGGGTTGGTTGAATCAACACTCGTCGTATCTGCACCATCAACAGAGAGATCCCAACTTGAAGTTATAGAGTCTTTTAGAGCTTTTAGCTGCGCAACATTCACGGCATCAGCGTCGTCCGCGCCATCTGCAACGCCAGAAAGAATTCTGGTCTTATTATCTTTATTGGCAATAGTGATTTTATCGCCATCTGTATCCTTACCAATGGTGATGTCTTTCGTCTGCGCATCTTGTTTGATAAAACTACTGGCGGCTACTTCTTCTTTTATTTCCTTCAGTTGTGCAAAATTCACCGCATCGGTGCTTTCAGTACCCGTTGCCACTCCAGTTATCTTTTTACCTCCAGCATCAACACCTCCGGTGGTTATTTTCGGACCATTGGC
>NZ_JBHILT010000134.1:0-1029 GCF_042193405.1 Bartonella sp. TT110JLCBS | reverse complement strand
TGGTGCTCAAATGAATTTTATACACTTTACAGGAGATTTTACTTTATCCATGTATGGTCTGCCATCATGAAATGCGTAAAGCGTTGAGAAATGTTCATTAAAATAAATGTGTAAATAACATGATTTGGGAGACCTTTTGTTTTACGTGAGGGGCATGACTTCATTAAAAAACAGAGAATGCAATAATATTTTTATTTCGAATAAGCTTTATACAAAGACAGAGAAATTATTTATTCGCATATTATAATAAGAATGCGTGTATATATAAAACCATTTGAAAAACTCTGTTGTTTCTTATGAATTATTCTTAAGTTAATAACAGATGTAACATTAAAGATTGATATAATAGACCGGCTTCTTAACTGTATAAGTATAAAAATGATGGTGTTTAGTAAGCTTTGTATTATATCCTCATTAAGAGATATGAAAACAAACGAAATGTCTTTTAGAAAGAAATGACTATCATATCAATGACTTTTTAATGATGTATATGTAGAGATTCATACAAACATGCTTTACAAAAATAATGACTCTCTTCCATGAATGTGATTTATCATTGTTTACCAAGTGAGAACATTTTGAGTATTCGTAAACAATCTTCTTTGTTCATAAAAATTATTTCACAAACATATTATTAATTAATTGCGCTCAAAAAGCTTGCTATTTCATATGTATTTTGGATATGGAGAGCTTATATTCAAAACTTAAAAGTTCTCATAGTTTTTACAAATAAGTTGAAGCTAAAAAGAGTATCCCATAAAGCCGTTTTTATCATTAGGAAGATGGACGTGTTACAATATAAATGGCACTCAGCAATAATATAACCGCAACAAGTAAGGAAATCCATAAAGGAGGGTGTAGCATTACGAAAAAGGATAAAAATCCTCCTGTCATACTCATCATTGCAAAAACTTTAACGAATGGAGAGATTGCTTTTTTTTCTTCCCATCGCTTAATAGGGGGACCAAAAATACGATGATTATTCAACCATTGATGAAAACGTGGAGAAGAACGCGTAAAACACCATGA
>NZ_JBHILT010000133.1:0-1038 GCF_042193405.1 Bartonella sp. TT110JLCBS | reverse complement strand
CACAATGTCAAGTGGCAATGTAATGTTTTTATAAAAGTAATCAAAACGGCTTGCTAAATAAAGATGCCTTATTGTTTCTGTTCCCGCAAGATAAGTTTATACATACCGGATTCAGAGGCTTGGACATCTGTAACAGTGAAGTGTTCTTGAGAAGAGGGGGCTTTGTTGTTTTCAGGAGAGAGGACCACAACACTATCTTGAGGTTTTGGTGGTATTCCCCCGATGTCATTGATACAAAGATCAAGTTCCTTTCTTGCAATTGTGGTAGGGATTCTGCCACCGGCGTCCGATTCTGAATGCTTAATGGTGTAAATCGCTGTGATACGAAAAGATTGCTGGTTGTCCTTTCGCGTGTAGATGATGGGCTGCCCAAAAGTGTTGCGCACATCTTTAACCATTTGGTTTAGCAGCCCGTTCCACCGCATGTTATTTCGCTCCAATCACTGCTTTAAACAGCATTTCAGGGCGTGTGCAAATGTAAAGCGGATAGCTATAGACCTCCGGTTTTACCCATGCATTACGGTCGTGGTCGACGATAAGCATCGTGTAGAGAGGTCTTCCAACCGTGTTGGCAAAATCCAAGCTTTCACCAGGAGCAAAGGTTTTTTGGAATACACCAGGCGCATCAACAGGAAAGAATTGACATTCATCCGGCTTAATGCCTATAGCGCGCTTTGTTCCAGCCTTCGCACTCACATTATAGTTGTGAATACTCCGGTAATTAATGAAAGTGACACCTGCAAAGTCAAAACTACCAAAGCTCCCAGAGCCAATCGAACTTGGTGTTGCAACACCTCCGGCGCTATTGAGTGTCTGTGCTAAGGCTGTGTTTAAATAGGTCTCACGAATTGTTTTATGGTTTTTCAATTTGGAGAAAAATTCATTTCCACAAAGCCCAATAATGCGTGAACGATCAGAAAACGCTCCTTTTGAAGCTTCAATCATCCTCATAATGACTTGATCAACATGGTCCGCAACATTGGTTGTCTCATTATTTAATTTAAAATCAATCGGCTTTGGTGGTGCGATTTCCCATTC
>NZ_JBHILT010000132.1:755-1044 GCF_042193405.1 Bartonella sp. TT110JLCBS | reverse complement strand
CATCGAAATATTTTGGGGGTAGTACAGATGTACTCGAAGGTATAGAACCAACTTTCCTTATTCAGGGGCAGACACATCGTAATGTTACGGATGCATTTACTGCTGTCAATACTTCTATCACAAATATTGATAATAAGATTTCCGATGTGGTAAAAAATAGTCTTGTTAAGCAAGACGGAGTTTCTGCTTCTATCACTATTGGTAAGGATACAGCTGGTACTGAGATCAATATTGCAGGATATGGTAAGGTCGCACGTTCCATTTCTGGTGTTAAGGCAGCAGAAACGGG
>NZ_JBHILT010000132.1:403-715 GCF_042193405.1 Bartonella sp. TT110JLCBS | reverse complement strand
AAGGATATTACTAAAGATATTGAGACAGCAACTGCTGCTGCGGTTCTCTATGATAAAGATGAAGATGGTAATGTTAATTATAGTAGTGTGACTTTGGGCGGCAATAAGAATAACGAGCCAGTTGCTCTTCATAACGTCAAAAAAGGTAGCCTTTCTGAAAATTCCCACGATGCAATCAATGGTAGTCAGATTAATAAAATATCAGCAGATATTGCAAAGTTTTTTGGCGGTGGTGCAAAGTTTGTTAACGGTGCTTTTGAAGGGCTGAAATATACTTTATCGGCTATTGTAGGTGGTGAGGTAGGGAAGGCT
>NZ_JBHILT010000132.1:0-302 GCF_042193405.1 Bartonella sp. TT110JLCBS | reverse complement strand
TTAATCAGAGAATTGAAGATTTCTCTAAAGATGCTTTACTGTGGGATGATGAAGAAGAAGCATTTGTGGCACGTCATGAAAAAGATGGGCAGAAAACAAAGAGCAAATTGAAGTATCTTTTGGATGGTGAGATTGCTCAAGGTTCAACAGATGCCATTACGGGCAACCAACTTTATTCCATGAATAACCAGCTTGCTAATTATTTCGGTGGCGGTGCTAACTATGAAAGTGGCGCATGGCCAGGTCCAAAATTCGCCCTGAAAACTTTCGCGGCTGATGGTAAAGAAGGCTCTCCACAGGAC
>NZ_JBHILT010000131.1:0-1054 GCF_042193405.1 Bartonella sp. TT110JLCBS | reverse complement strand
ACTCACAGCAGAATCGACCGAAGCGGTCAATGGTTCCCAACTTTTGGCAACAAATACTGAAATTAATGAAGTAAGAGACAGTATTCTTGTTAAGCAAGTAGCAGAGATGGCTTTGACGCGCAGTCTCCGTGATGGAGGAACGGGCCTTATCACTATTGGTAAGGGAACTGGTGGTACCGAAATCAGTATTCTAAATAAGGATAATGGAGGGCGGAAACTTTCCGGTCTACTTGGCGGGACAATCAATGAAAATTCAGACGAAGCTGTAAGTGGTTCTCAGCTTCATACCCTAGGGAGCAGTGTTGCATCTTATTTCGGTGGTGGTGCTAAATATGAAAGTGGTGCATGGACAGGTCCAAAATTCACGCTTAAAACTTTCGATGCTGATGGTAAAGAAGGTGCTTCAAAAGACTATCCCGATGTAGGCTCTGCTTTTGCAGGAATTGATACGAACTTCATAAATGTAAACAAACATCTGAATACTGTTGTTAATAATTTTAATGACAAATTAAACGATATTAATAAAGAATTTCAAGGCGATGCCTTATTGTGGAGCAAAACTGATAAAGCCTTTAGTGCTATGCACGTAGAGGGGGAAGACAGAAGATCAGGTAAAATTAAATATCTTGAAGGTGGAGATTTAACACAAAACTCAGAAGAAGCCGTGAATGGTGGACAGCTGTATACACTGGGTACCCATTTAGCTAATTATCTTGGTGGTGGTGCTGACTTTGGAAATGGAAACTCAGAAGGTCCTACTTTTAAGGTTAAAACTTTTCGGGATGATGGCACAGAAGATAAACAAAGCTACAGGAATGTAGCAGATGCGTTTGAGGGTGTTAATACGGCTCTCACGACTGTTCAGGATAAATTGACTGAACAGGTTAATAATGTGATTACCAAAGTAGAAAGCGAAAGCTTTGTTCAGCAAGATAAGACAACGAGTCGTCTCACTATTGGTGCAAAAGTAGGTGGCACAGAAATCAATATTGCAAATGAAAGCGGTGCGGATCGGATAATTTCTGGTGTTGGTGAAGCAAAGAACAATAATGAC
>NZ_JBHILT010000130.1:0-1054 GCF_042193405.1 Bartonella sp. TT110JLCBS | reverse complement strand
CTTACCCTGTTTATCTAAATAGGTGGATCCAAATTTGGATTGACCCCCTTCAGGATATAATTCTCCTAACATTTGTCGAATATCACGCATAATATGCGCATGTTGCTTACCGCATAACTCTGCAATTTCACGACTAGACATGGTTGGAACAGTTGTGTTTTGAAAATTGTTTTCAGGTATTGTAATAAAGTTTTGCATCATCACCCCCTTAATTAAGAAAAACATAAGTTTTGGTATAATATTCTGCCATAGTTTCTATGACGTTCTGCTTGAGCGATTTTCCTTGCTGCGTGAATTTTGAAGTAATGATTATCAGTTTTATCTGTTTCTATTTCAGATTTTGGACAAATCTTCTGTCTGTTCCATTCTTGTTTTGTAAAAACAAAATCCACGCCTTCTTTTAGATCAAACTTTTCAACACAATCGTTAAACCAAGTGGAAAAATCTTGTTTCAAATGTAAGTGCCTATGCATTACATGGGCTTTGACCATTTTGGCATAACCAATTTTGTTGTCTACCTCGTTTTCAGGTATGAGATATCCTTCACTATCATTATCATGTGTGTTCATAAGTTTACTCTAATCAATTATTGATGGGGAAAAGGGGGGCGCTTTTAAATGCGCCCTTTAGAATTTAAAGCACATCACAAGGACGCAAACGGTGTTGTTGTTCGTAAGTACCGTAAATCTCATCATTATATTTTTCGTCTGCTAAATCAGATAAAAGATCGTGGTAAGCATCACTTTCACGTACAAAGTAATAAACCTTACTATCCTCATGGAGATGTTCAATATTTTTTTCTACATATGCGTCTGCAATCTCTTCAGAGATATCTTCACAATTATTCTCAGAGGGATTTATACGAAAGATTTGGATTGCATCATCTACCTCATCAACAATGCTTAGAATTTGGCTTGCATCAAGTGGTCCAGACTCTGCAATGTGTTGATCTTTATCGTAGGTAACTAATAAAATTTCATTGGAATTTATAAGAATTGGATTTTCCATAATTTTTCCTCCCTAACGCCTCTTGGCGATTGTTTGTGCGTGGTTT
>NZ_JBHILT010000014.1:0-56279 GCF_042193405.1 Bartonella sp. TT110JLCBS | reverse complement strand
GACAAATGTTAGGAGAATTATATCCTGAAGGGGGTCAATCCAAATTTGGATCCACCTATTTAGATAAACAGGGTAAGCCCCAAAACTGTTACAACCTCCCTAAGCGTGAATGCCTTATCTTAGTTTCTGGTTACAGCATGACATTACGTGCTAGGATTATAGACCGTTGGCAAGAATTGGAAAAGCAAGCAGTAACACCACAAATCGACTATTCAAGTCCAAAGGCTATGATTGGCTTTTTGAATTACCTACAAGGTCAAATAGATCAAAAAGACACCATCATTGAAGATTTAACACCAAAAGCCATGGCTCTTGAAAGCTTACAACGTCATGACGGACTGTTTAGTCTTACAGAAACCGCTAAAATACTTGAGATGCAACCAAAACAATTCATTCTCTTCTTACAGCAAAAAGGTTGGGTTTACAGACGAGCAGTAGGTGGAAATTTGCTACCGTATCAAGACAAAATCCAAAAGAAACTTATGGATTGTCCAACTATCACACTTCAAACCGCAAGTGGAATAGAAAAGGTCATTCCTTGCGCAAAAATCACCACAAAAGGTATGGGGCTGCTGTCTCAAGAGATTAAAAGACAAAGCATGCATTAAGAGGAGGTTATTATGATAAAAAAGAAATACGAACTGACAGACGCAACAATCGAAGTTAATGGCAGAACTCTCCACCGCATTCGCGCCTTACGAGACTTTGGAAACGTCGAGAAAGGCGATTTAGGGGGGTTTATAGAGCATGAGGGCAATTTAAGTCACGAAGGGGATTGCTGGGTTGGTGATAATGCATGGGTTTATGAAGGCGCCCGTGTTTATGATGATGCACAAATTTCTGATAATGTTCAAGTTTTTGGTAATGCAGAAGTTTACGAGGGTATACATTTTTATGGATATATAGAAGTTTACGGTGATGTACGTGTTTTTGGTAACTGCGATGCTATATACATTACCAATGATGCAGGTGCTTATGGGTATGTTGATAATACTGACCTCACCTCAACTAGAGAACAAACCAAATGAAAAAATACGAACGACTAATCTTATAGTATCTCTATAAGCCGTTTCTAACACCGAAAAACCAACTTTTAAACACCAGCGTGATTCACGCCACGGGGGAATTGCGCTCAAATAGGAGGAAATCAAGATGAGTAAACAAAACACTAACCTAACAGAAATTGAAGAAACGCATCACTTAGCGGTTAAACAAACTGCTATGGAACGTATTTTAAACAGAGCCTTAGAAAATGACGTCGATATGGATCGTCTCGAGCGTCTCATTGCCTTACGAGAAAAAGAAATAGAACGACAAAACTACGAAAGATTTGCCAGTGATCTTTCGAATATGCAAATAGAATATCAAAAAATACAAAAAAACTCTACAAACACCCATACAAACAGCCAATATGCAACCCTTGACCAGTACATTGATGCTGTAAAAAACACTCTTGCAAAACACCGATTTGCTTTGTTTTCTCGTATCAAAGAACAGAGTTCAGACAATATAATTATAGAAATGACTTTGACGCATCCGTCTGGAAATAAAATCTCAACAGAAGGAAAGTTTCCTTATGACACTAAAGGATGCAAATCAAATATACAATCGGTTGGTTCTGCAATCACATACGCACGCAGATATCTGTTAGGTATGCTTCTTAATGTCGTGAGTGAAGATGACGATACGGATGGGAACACACCTCTTAAAAAGGCTTTTCCACAACAGATCAATGAAATCAGAAGACTTGTCGTACAAACCCAAACAGAAGAAGAAAAAATACTTGCTTATGTCAACGTCAAAAAGCTCGACGATATGTCTGAAGGACAAGCACAAACGGTATTACATCTTTTGAAAGATAAACAAAATAGGCAAAAGGTAGAAACAGATTCTACTATACAAGATGCCGATATAGAAACGCCACACGAACAGGGAATGGCGGTGTGAGATGGAACAAAGAACAGCAGAATGGTTTCAAGCGCGCTTAGGAAAAGTCACTGCTTCAAACGTTTACAATATACTCAGTAAGACAGCAAAAGGTTTGCCTACAAGCAAATATGAAGACTACAAAATCAAACTCATGACAGAACGCTTAATAGGTGAAATAAGCCAATCTTATACAACCGCGGCTATGCAATGGGGCATTGAACATGAAGAGAATGCCTTAAGAGAATATGAATTCATTTATGACGCAGAAGTCACAAGATGCGGGTTTATCCCCCACCCAAAAATGGAAATGGCGGGGGCTAGTCCTGATGGGTTGATTGGAGAGGACGGCTTAGTTGAGGTCAAATGCCCACAATCAACCACGCATTTGCGCTTCTTTATATATGACGAAATCAAGCCTGAATATATCGCACAAATGCAATTCCAAATGGCGTGCACAGGACGCAAATGGTGTCATTTCATGAGCTATAATCCAAACTTTGTAGGCAGATCTACTGGTTTGAGAATGAAAATCAAACGCATCAACCGTGATGAGCAATACATTGAAGAGATTAATAAAGCTGTCGAAATCTTTTTAGGGGAAATAGAACAAGAGATGGAAAAGATTTTGGCAAAAGCTGCTTAAACCTATGGGGGTGCTCTCTCCTCCCAGCACCCCCACCCTTTCCTAACACTTTCAACACATGCGTGCTTCACGCTACGGGTGGATTGTACGCAAATCAAGGAAATAAACCATGGAAAAGAAATACGAACTTACTGATGAAACAACTGAGGTTGATGGCAAAACTCTCCACCGCATTCGTGCCTTACGAGACTTTGGTGGTATTAAAGCAGACGACCTAGGCGGTCTTATAGAACATGAAGGCAACTTATCCCATGAGGGCAATTGTTGGATTTGGTATAAGGCTTGTGTTTTTGGAGATGCCCGTGTTTATGGCAATGCACTTGTTTTCGATGAAGCAAAAGTTTCCGATAATGCACATGTTTACGAGAGCGCACACGTTTTCGATGAAGCGCGCGTTTACGGTCGTGCAGAAATTTATGGAGAAGCAAAAGTTTACGGTGAGGCATGCGTTTACGGCAGGGCAGAGGTTTACGATTGTGCACGCGTTTTCGATGAAGCACGTGTTTACGATAAGGCAGAGGTTTACGGTTGTGCACGCGTTTACGATTATGCAAAAGTTTTAGAAAATGCACATGTTTACAGTTATGCATATGTTTCCGATAAGGCAGAAGTTTATGGCAATGCAAAAGTTAAAGACGGACATGTAGGCGATAGTGCAAGGATTTATGGTGATGCTAAAATTTATGATCATGCAGAAGTTTACGGTAATGCATGCGTTTCCCATAATGCAGAGGTTTATGGTTATGCCAAGGTTTTTGGTGATGCCTTGGTTTTTGGCAATGCACATGTTCATGGGCGTGCAAAAGTTTACAATGATGCACGCGTTTTCGATGAAGCACGTGTTTACGATAAGGCAGAAATTTACGGAGAAGCAAAAGTTTACGGTGATGCAGAAGTTTACCGTAGCGCACACGTTGATGACTATAACGCCATATCCACTGGAGAAAAGACCAGATGAAAAAATATGAACTGACTGATGAAACAATCGAAGTTGGGCGCAGAACGCTCCGCCGCATTCGTGCACTGAGAGATTTGGGGGACGTCAAGAAAGGTGATCTTGGCGGCTATATCGAGAAAGAAGACAATCTAAGTCATGATGGCAATTGCTGGATTGGGGATTATGCAAAAGTCTATGGTTATGCCAAGGTTTTTGGTGATGCTAAGGTTTACGAAAATGCACAAGTTTACGGTTATGCACATGTTTACGGCAATTCTCGTATTTATGGCAAAGCAGAAGTTTTCGATGAACCATGCATTTACGGTCATGCAGAAATTTACGGTGATGCATATATTTGCGGTGAACCTAGCGTTTTTGATAATGCAGAAGTTTATGGCAATGCACAAGTTTACGAAGAGCCATACATTTACGATAGGGCGCGTGTTTACGGCAATGCAGAAGTTTCCGGTGATGCGCATGTTTACGGTCATGCAAAAATTTACGGTGAAGCATGTGTATGTTGGGACGACTGGATTGATGGCGATAAAAGAATCTCAACTAGGTAACAAACCAGATGAAAAAATACGAGATCACTGATGAAACAATTGTGTTTGATGGCAAAACCCTTCACCGTATTCGTGCTTTAAGGGATTTTGATGATGTTAAAGCAGATGACCTAGGCGGTTTTATACAAAAAGAAGACAATCTAAGTCATGATGACAATTGCTGGGTAGGCGATGATGCAAAAGTCTATGGTTATGCCAAGGTTTTTGGTGATGCACATGTTTATGGAAACGCTCGTGTGGATGGTCATGCAAGAGTTTATGACAAAGCCAAGGTTTTTGGTGATGCTTATATTGATAACATTGCTGATATTTACGAAAATGCATGTGTTTTTGGTAGTGCATCTGTTACCGGAGAAACTAATATTTTTGGCAATGCGCAGATTTTTGGACATGCTCGTGTTTTTGCCAGTGCACAAATCTACGAGAATGCACAAGTTTCCGGTGGTGCATTTATTAGTGGAAAAGCTAAAATTTATGGAAATGCTAAAATTTATGACAGTTCATTGATTTCCATCAGAGCAAAAGTTGGGGGAAATGCCAAAATCTATGGTTATGCATTTATTCATGGAAACGCAGAGATCATCAATGATGAAATCATCACAACGGGCGAGAGGCAATAATGGAAAAAAATACGAACTACTAATCTTATAGTCTCTCTATAAGCCGTTTCTAACACCGAAAAACCAACTTTTAAACACCAGCGTGATTCACGCCACGGGTGAATTACATCTAAAATGAAGGAGAATAAACATGCCACACCGCCCACCTACTATCACGCAACCAGCTATTGCTCGTGCTTTAAGAGAAGCTAAAAAACAAGGATGTGAACTCATAGAAATCAAACCTACAGGGGAATTATTAATTCATATCAATAAAACAATAACACCAACAACGACAGATAATACTTATAGCATTGACGATTTTCCACCACTTGAAAATGAACAAGAAGACTACGAGACCAGCAAAACTTGTCGTTCTGTCGACGGTATAAAGTTTTAGCCATGCCAAAACGCCATCCACCGCATCTTGTTCGTGAACGTACACGCCATGGTAAAGTTATATGGTATGTACGTATTGGTCATGGACCACGATTTCGGATTGAAGGAACCTATGGAACGCAAGAGTTTGTCGATAATTATACGCTTGCTCTTAAGCAAGCGCAAAATGGCACCTCCAAGAAAAGAAAACAAACCAGACTTGTAGAGGGCTCTTTCGATTGGTTGTTGCATCAATATTTACAAAGCATGCAATGGCATAATCAATCAGAATCTACTAAAAAAGTTAAGTATAGAATTCTGAACAATATTTCTAAACATATTGGTGATCGCTCTTATAAAAGTATAGATAAACAACACATTATTGAGGCAGTAGAAAGAAGACGCGAGACTCCCGCAGCGGCAAAACATTTTTTGACCTCTTTAAACGGTCTCTTTAATTGGGCGGTTGATAATGCTCTTTTAAACAGAAATCCTGCTTTTAATATAAAAGCACCAAAATCTCTTAACAGCGAAGGATTAGCGCCATGGCTAGAAGAGGATATCGATAAATATTATAAACAATGGGCTATTGGTACCCATGAACGCGTATGGGTTGATGTGCTTCTTTATACGGGCTTGCGCCGTGGAGATGCCGTTCGTATCGGTTGGAAAGATGTCAAAGATAATATCATTCATCTCAAAACAGAAAAGAGCCAATTTAAAACAGATGTTTTTCTTCCTATTTTACCAGAACTCGCAGAAACTCTTAAAATTGGTCCCATAGGTGATGAAACATTCATTTGCGGAAAAGGTGGAAATAAGCTTGTCAAAGAAAGTTTTGGCAACCTCTTTCGTGAAGCATGTAATGCGGCGGGTATTAAAAAATCAGCGCACGGATTGCGAAAATTAGCAGCAACACGTGCAGCCAATGCTGGTGCGACAGTTTCGCAAATGAAAGCGCTTTTTGGCTGGACAGAAGATAAAATGGCATCTCTTTATACCAAAACAGCCGATAGAAAGCGCCTTGCAATAGAAGCCATTAAAAAACTTCAAAAAGGTTAGAGCAACGGGCGGAAGCTAAAAAACTAAAGCCCCGTCAAAATTATAAACGAAATCAAAGCGACGTTTGATATGCTTCAGAAACCAGAGGAGAAATAGGTGGTTGTGTCTGTTGCATTGTTTGCCATAAATTATAATTTGTTTGCATATCCAGCCAAAATTTCGCTTTACTAAAACCAGCTAGTTCTAATTTCACTGCAAGTTCGGTACTCATAGAGGCATGTCCGTTAATCACTCTTGATAGAGAAGCTCTTGTCATATGGAGATGATTAGCTAACTTTTGTATTGTTATCCCCATTTCGTCTAAGAAAGCTACTTTTAGAACTTCGCCCGGATGTGCGGGGTTATGCATCATTATTTTCGTTCCTTTCATCAATGGTAATCTTGATAATCAACAAGCTCCACATCTGTTCCTATAAAGCGAAAAGTAACACGCCAATTTCCATTCACCCATATAGAATAGTATCCTGTAAGTTCACCTTTAAGAGGATGCATTTTAAAGGCAGGTGCTTTCAACATTTCGGGCGTGGTAGCACTTGTTAAAGCCGTTAAGATAACGCGTAATTTCTTTACGTGATCTGGTAGAATAGCTTTTGTGGAACCTGTTGTATAAAATAATTTTAAGCCCTTATGTCTGAAACTCACAATTGCCATTAGCACCCCTTATCGTATACTATTACTATACGATTTATAAAAATAAGAGTCAAGTAAGATACTGGAAAATCTGATTACATATTTGGATAAAATGATTGAGAATAAGCTATAAAAAAGTTCGGGATAGACATAAAATAAGTTAATAAAATCAATGGAATTAAAATTCCCTTACCTTTATATAAGTTATTGATTGCATATAAATGTAGCATTCCCACCCCATATTCGATTACGTGATGGTGCGCGTCAGTGGGTTCTTTTACGAGATCTTGAAAGACCTGAATATTGGACAGAGGCTTATCATATGCCAACATGGGTAGATTATTTACGCCATAATCATCGTCGCACAAAAGCGGATGCAGAAGTCAATAAGCGTCTGCGTCATTTAAATTGTGCTCCTAACGGTATAAGAGTGCACCGTATGATTGAACGCCAAACAATACCTCAAGCCAATGAGATGCTTTTAAAAGTTTCCTCTGATCATCTCCCTTAGGGTTAAAACAGTTTTTGTAAATATTACATATATTAATATTATTTCGATCAATTTGTTAGCGTAATCATAAAAAAATTGCTGTTTCAATATTTAATGAATTGATTTATAATGGTTATTTTTCATTTTTCATGTTGAGTGATAGATTCTGAAAATCTTAAGCTTTTCTCGTTTCAAATCTATTTAGAGTAAATCAGTCCATATCTTTGCTTGTACATTATAAACGAGGACTAAAGTATGAGTAAAAAACGATTGAAAAAGAAATAAAAAGCCTTTTATGAATCCTTTAAATGCAAGGATTATTGCGACATTAAGAGGAAAAAGTGTGTGGTGGTGTTAGCTTATAGCACTGACTTAAATTTTGATATGAATACGGTAAATATAGACAATGAAAAGCACCATATTTTTCTTAATTGATAGAGAAAAATATCTTTCCGCAAAAGGTGGTTGGGAAAAGAATCGATTAAATTGTGAAAATCCGCTTTGGTTTAAATAGACCTTTGTCGAGAGTGCCAATAGCAAGAAGTTGTTCCTTATAGAGGACACAAATTTCCTCTTCATCAAGAGGTGCTTTGTGATGATTCAAGAGGATAGAATGGCCTCTTATAATTCTCTGTGCTTGAGTTTCATTAAGGATATAGTGAGGGAGGCAATCCAATGCGGCGCTTGTGTCAATTAAGAGCCCATCGAGTGTTGAGAAGTTTTTTTCAAAAGAACGATTATTCTCATCTGTAGTGTTTTTATTTGGCGGAATGGCCGCTTTTAGTTCCTCCCATGTAATGAGATCTTCTTCATCAAAAGGTGCAACGGCAATACGTCTTAAATCAGCAATATGCCCATAGCAACCGAGATCACGTCCCATATCGCGTGCTAAAGAGCGCACATAAGTTCCTTTTCCGCAGGTTATTTCAAAGACAGAATGCTCTTTGGTAGGCATTTCTAATAACTTGAAAGTTTCTATTTCCACTTCACGGGGCGGAATTTCAACAACTTCTCCTTCACGCGCTAAATCATAGGCCCGATTTCCGGCAATTTTGATTGCTGAAAATTGTGGAGGTGTTTGCAAAATAACACCTGTATATTGAGGAAGAAGAGCAAGTATTTCTTCTTGTGTTGGACGTATGAGAGAAGTTTTCGTTATTTCTCCTTCTAAATCATCTGTTGAGCGCTCTTGCCCCCAAGCAATATGAAAACGGTAAGTTTTTTTGCCTTGCATCACGTAAGGGACGGTTTTGGTTGCTTCGCCCAATGCAATGGGAAGGAGACCAGAAGCAAGAGGATCAAGTGTACCCGCATGTCCTGCCTTTTGAGCATGGAAGAGCCATTTGATTTGTGAGACAGCTTCTGTTGATTTCATTCCTTTTGGTTTATCAAATATGACCCAGCCAGAAACAGGACGCCCCTTTTTCTTGTGTTGCCGCGCCATATCTTTAATCCTCATCTGTATCACTATGGTGAAGATCGCGCGCAACCTCAGGCGAGCGAAGGAGGGCATCAATTTTTGAAAAATTATCAAAACTATTATCAAGTCGGAAACGCAGTTCTGGCATATATTTCATTTGTCGCAACGCATGACTGATTTCTCCACGGAGAAAACGACTATGTTTATTGAGGGTATCAACAACATCGGTATGAGAAGCATTTTTAAGAGTGCTGAGAGGTGATACAAAGCAAGTAGCAATTTTTAAATCTGGTGACATGCGTACTTCAGAGACAGAAATAACAATATCTTTTAAGATATCATCAAGCAAAATATCACGCTGTAATATATGCGCTATTGCATGACGTACTTGCTCTGCTACTCTAAGTTGCCGTTGTGATGGCCCTGCATTTTTCATCAAAGTTTTATCCTTGCTACAAGATCTCTTTTTTGACCATTTAGATAAGGAAAAAGAGATATTGTGTATAAAACCTAATAACTTTTCTCATTTCACAACAGAGTAAAGTTATTGGATTATTTTATAATGTGCGATTAATATGTTCGATACGGAAGGTTTCAATGATGTCTCCTGCACGCATGTCTTCATAATTTTCAAAGGCTATCCCACATTCTTGACCACTTTGCACTTCATTGACTTCATCCTTAAAGCGTTTGAGTGTTTTCAGCTTTCCTTCGTGAATAACGATATTATCGCGGATAAGGCGAACACCGGCTCCTCGTTCTATTTTACCTTCTGTAACACGACATCCTGCAACTTTTCCAATTTTTGTAATGTTAAAGACTTCTAGAATTTCAGCATTACCAAGGAAAGTTTCACGCTGTTCTGGTGAGAGTAATCCAGACATAGCAGCCTTGATATCGTCAACAAGATCATAAATGATGTTGTAATAACGAATTTCAATTCCTTGTGTTTTAGCAAAATCACGTGCTTGCTTATTGGCTCGAACATTAAAGCCAATTACAGCAGAGTTAGAAGCTTCCGCAAGGGAAATATCACTTTCGGTAATTCCTCCAGCACCAGAATGTACAATACGCGCACGAACCTCGTCATTTCCGAGTTTTTCTAATGCTGAAGCGATTGCTTCAATTGATCCTTGTACATCCCCTTTTATAATAAGAGAAAATTCCTTAACACCAGTCGTTTGCAATTTTGTCATCATCTGTTCAAGAGAACCACGTGAACCAGTTTGCCGTGCAACAGCTTTATCACGTGCTAATCGTTGACGATATTCAGAAATTTCACGTGCTTTTGCTTCATGTGTGACAACAGCAAAACGGTCTCCAGCTTGTGGTGTACCTTGCATGCCTAAAATTTCAATTGGTGTAGAGGGAACGGCTTCTTTGACATGGCGGCCATGGTCGTCAATCAAAGCACGCACACGCCCCCATTCATTTCCGGCAACTATAATATCAGAAGGGTGTAATGTACCTTTTTGAACAAGAACTGTTGCAACAGATCCGCGTCCGCGATCCAATTTGGCTTCAATGATAACGCCCTCTGCAGTTCGTTGAGGATCTGCTTTCAGATCAAGCATTTCAGCCTGAAGAAGGATAGCTTCGAGAAGTTTATCAAGATTTTGACCAGTTTTAGCAGAAACTTCAACGTCCAAAGTTTCTCCGCCCATAGTTTCAACAAACACTTCATGTTGTAGAAGTTCTGTACGTACTTTTTGTGCATTTGCAGCTGGTTTATCAATTTTGTTGATAGCAACAATGATAGGTACACCAGCGGCCTTCGCATGATTGATTGATTCAATCGTTTGAGGCATAACACTATCATCAGCGGCTACAACGAGAACAGCAATATCAGTAACACGAGCTCCACGTGCACGCATAGCCGTAAATGCAGCATGCCCTGGTGTATCAATAAAGGTAATTTTTTGACCGTTTTGTTCTACTTGATAGGCACCAATATGCTGCGTAATACCTCCTGCTTCGCCAGAAACAACATTTGCTTTGCGAATAGCATCTAAAAGAGAAGTTTTCCCGTGGTCAACATGGCCCATAATGGTCACAACAGGGGGACGCTGCTGCATGTTTTGAGGATTATCTGTTATATTAAAGATACCTTCTTCTACATCAGATTCTAAAACACGTTTAACAGTATGTCCAAATTCAACAGCGATGAGTTCGGCAACATCTGCATCAATAACATCGCCAGGTTTCATCATTTGTCCTTGTTTCATCAAGAATTTAATCACATCAACAGAACGCTCAGTCATACGTTGTGCGAGCTCTTGAATGGTAATCGTTTCAGGAAGAACAACTTCGCGAGAAATTTTTTCTCTTGGTTCTTGATTTTGTGCACGCTTAAACTTTTCCTGTCTACGCCGCATTGCAGCCATTGAGCGCCCACGTGCGCTTCCTTCTTCATCCAGTGCACTATTCAGAGTTAGTTTTCCGCGTCGCCGCTCATCAGCTCCTTTGACAACTTTTGGTACACGTATTTCTGATTTAGCAGGATTAGCACGTCGACTATGCCGTTCTTCCTCTTTATTGTCATCTATTTTGCGTTTTTCAACCACGGTTGTATTTTTAGGCGCAATAGGAATATCTGTCTGTTCAATGAGAGGGGGAACAGGTGGAGTCTGTACTAACGATATTTCTTCTTCTTGTTGGAGATGTATTTCTTTTTCTTTAATTTCTTGCTGTAAAATTTCTTCACGCTCTTTAGCGCGTCTTGCTTCTTCTTCGGCTTGTTCTCGCGTTATTCTTTCTTGGATATGTGCTTCTTCTAATGCGCGAAGTCTTGCTTCCATTTCAGTTGATGAAAGATTGCTTTTGGCCACAGATTCTTGAGGCTTTTTTCCCTCAAAACGCGGTTTAGAACGCTGGGGGGCCACATGCGGCTTTGTAATGGGCTGTAGGGTTTCCGTTTTTTCATCAGGTCGCGTAATTTTACGCCGTTTGGTTTCGACAACGACAGCCTTCGTACGGCCATGACTAAAATTTTGTTTAACCGTGCTCGTTTCCAAGACAGACCTCTTGAGAGTTAGTGTCTTCTTGACGGTTGTTTTGTCGTTGTTATTTTCACTCATTGTACTTCCTTCACGGCTTGTGCCGTCATCTCACTAGACTTACTATGCTTGTCGTCACGATAGCTGATCAATTTACATGTCGCTTTGAGAAATCCTTCAGCAGCTTTTGTGTCCAATAAAGCGGCGTGCATTACAGGATTAGAGCCAAAAGCCACGCGCATTTCATCACTTGTAAATAAAGATATGGTTTTTATAGTCTGATTTGTTTGTTGTTGTATTGAATGGATGGCCTGTGCAATTTTTTGTTTCCCATTTTCTGTTGTTTCTTTAGCATGAAGTACAAGAATAACTTTACCAGAGCGGATAGCAGCGTCAACCTTTGTTGCTCCCATAACAATTGCTCCCGCTTTTCGTGCCATGGAAAGGCTTGAAAGAGCGGCTTTTAGTAAAAGCGTATCAACAACATGCACAAGATTTGGTGCAACCTCAACATCTGTTTTAAAATTTCTATGAAAAGCTTTTTGTTCAATTGCTTTCTCAATAACAGCGTGATGGGCAGAAATCCAAACGCCACGCCCTGGTAAATTCGCTTTAAGATCAGGAACAATTTGGTTATTGGGACCAATAACAAAACGGATCAGCGTTTGTGCTGAAGCATTTTTTCGGGTCACAATGCAAGTCCGTTCATTCATTTAAAGTGTATCCACATCCAAATCATCTGTTTTTTCATTTTCTGTAGAATTTTCATTTTCTACAGGATTTTCTGTAACAAGATCAGCTTGGTCTATCCAGCCTGCTTGTACACGTGCGGCTAAAACCATAGCTTCTGCATCAGCGCGTGTAATGTCAAAAGGGGTCAGAATACCAGAAAAATTCTGTGTTTGACCTTCTTTACGTTCTCTCCAACCAGCTAAATCATCAACGGCATAGCCAGCAAAGTCTTCTATTGTTTTTACACCATCCTCACCAACAGCAACCAACATAGCACTTGTCATTCCGGGAAGTGTTCGTAATTCGTCAGAAACTCCGAGTTTTTTGCGTTTTTCATCAAGTTCTTTTTCTTGATGATCAAGATATTCGCGGGCACGACTTTGGATTTCAGCGGCGGTATCATGGTCAAAACCATCAATAGAAGCGATTTCTTCAAGATCAATATAGGCGATTTCTTCAATAGAAGAAAAACCCTCTGATGCCATAACCTGTCCGATCATTTCGTCAACCTCTAAGGCTTCCATAAACAATTTACTGCGTTCAGTAAATTCTTTTTGACGATTTTCAGATTCTTCCTTTTCCGTTAAAATATCAATGTTCCATCCTGTTAGTTGCGAAGCCAAGCGGACATTTTGCCCACGTCGTCCAATAGCAAGGCTAAGTTGATCATCTGGTACAATAACTTCAATCCGCTCAGCATCTTCATCAAGGATGATTTTAGAAACTTCAGCAGGTTGGAGTGCATTAACGACAAATGTTGCCGCATCAGGCGACCAAGGAATAATATCAATTTTTTCGCCTTGTAATTCAGCAACAACAGCTTGTACGCGGCTTCCTCGCATTCCAACGCATGCTCCAACAGGATCAATGGAACCATCGCGTGAAACAACGGCGATTTTAGCCCGTGAACCTGGATCACGAGCAACAGATTTGATTTCTATAATACCATCATAAATTTCTGGCACTTCCATAGTGAAAAGTTTTACCATAAATTGGGGATGTGTGCGTGAAAGGAAAATTTGTGGTCCACGCGTTTCACGGTGTACATCATTGACGAAAGCACGAATACGATCTCCATAGCGGAATGATTCACGAGGAATTAATTCATCACGGCGCACAATAGCTTCACCGCGCCCTAGATCAACGATGACGTTACCATATTCCACACGCTTAACTGTACCAGAAATAATTTCACCAACTTTATTTTTGAATTCTTCATATTGCTGATCACGCTCTGCATCACGTACTTTTTGTACAATAACCTGTTTAGCAGATTGCGCTGCGATACGTCCAAAATCCATAGGAGGTAAAAGATCAGCAAAAAAATCACCAATTTTTGCTTCTGCTTGACGTTTGAGTGCATCGGACAAAGTAATTTCCGTTGTATAGTCTTCAACGACATCAACGATTTTAAGCAAGCGTTGTAATTTAATTTCACCTGTTTTGGAATTGATTTCAGCACGGATATTGGTCTCTTGACCATAACGAGAACGTGCTGCTTTCTGAATAGCGTCAGCCATCGCAGAAATGACAATTTCACGGTCGATCGACTTTTCACGTGCAACAGCATCTGCAATTTGCAGAATCTCAAGCCTGTTAGCGCTTGTAGCCATCAATTTTCTCCTTCTTTGTGTCACACGATGGGTATTTCCCAGTGATATTATTTTTTGAAATTGAGCGTCTATATAGAGTCGTTAGCGTTCTCTTCGGCAATGAATTGTTGACTTAAATTTTTATTTTGTTTCAATGCATCACGAATAAGCTCATCGGTAAGCACTAAATGCGCATTTATGATATCACAAAAGGAAATAGGGGTGTACATGGCTTCTCCATAAGCTGCTTTGTCAGTGTTTAAAATAAATCCATCTTGCGTGATATTCGTAAGTGTCCCGCGAAATTTTCGGCGCCCATCAATTACTATTTTTGTTTCAATTTTTGCAAGATGCCCTTGCCAATGAAAAAAATCAGATTTTCTTACCAATGGACGATCAATTCCAGGTGATGAGATTTCTAAATGATATTTGCGTTCAATAACATTTTGGACATCAAGGAGTGGGGAAACAGTTCGACTAACAGTTTCACAATCTTCTATGGTCATAGAACCATCGGCACGTTCAACCATAATTTGAAGTGTTAAACCATTTTGACCAAGAAGTTTTACACGAACCAAACGAAAACCTAAAGGTTTAAGTAGTGGTATGACAAGAGCAGCAACCTGTGCTTCGATACCCTCTTCTTCAAACAAGCGCGGTTCGTCAAGATTGCTTATTTTTTCAGCTTCGTTCATACATTTTATCCAAGTTATTTTCATCAGTTTTATGATATTAAAAAAGAGCGGGTCCAACGGCCCACTCTTCATCATAAGACCAAGAATTTAACTATTGATACTCTTAAATTCAAAATTTTTCAAGTTGTTTATGAGAAAAGCGCTTGATCATTTATTTCTTGATAAAGGTAAGATAGGCAGGCGTTCGTCCTTCGCGTAAAGCTTTTGCTTCATAGCGGGTTCCACTCCATAGTGGATAAGGGAGTTTCCAGTCTTGAGGGCTTTCTGCTTTCCATTCAAAGTGATCATGTTGTGCACAATGGTACAAAGTCCAGTTTACATAACTGTTTATATCGCTAGCAAAGCGAAAAAATTTTCCTATTTTAAGAACACGAGCAAAACGGTTAAGATTTTTTATGTTGATGAAACGTCGTTTCCAGTGTTTCTTTTTCGGCCAAGGATCAGGATAGAAGAGGTCTATTCCATCAAGCGAGTTATCAGGGAGCCAATCAAGGAGGCGTGTCGCATCATCATTATAGAGGCGAAGACGATTTTGATGGTTTTGATACTGTTCAAGAGACAACAATATTTTTGCCATGCCATTGATGAAGGGCTCGACGCCGATAAAACCGGTTTTTGGAAAATATTCCATTTCATGAAGTAAATGTTCACCTCCACCAAAGCCGATTTCAAGTTGAATTTCTCTTACTTTGCTTGAAAATAAGGATGTAAGGTTTGGGGGAGGAGGAACATTTAAATCAATATTAAATTTGGGGAGAAGCATTTTTATACGTGTAAGCTGACTGTTTCGAAGTTGTTTTCCTTGTCGGCGTCCAAAAAATGCTTCACTCTTGCGTATATTATGTTTAATCATGGGATTTGGATCATTGTTTGAAGCGTTTTCACGAGATCAGTTTTTTCCCATGAAAACGAACCATCGTGTTTTGGTTTACGGCCAAAGTGACCATAGGCAGCTGTTTTCGCATAAATAGGTTTATTGAGGTCAAGATGTTTTCGAATGCCGGTAGGTGAAAGGTCCATTATTTTGCGGATGGCTTCTTCAATAACTTTTTCATCGACTTTTCCTGTTCCATGAAGATTAAGATAAATAGATAAAGGTTGTGCAATACCAATTGCATAGGAGAGTTGAATGGTGCATCTCTCTGCTAAATGAGCAGCAACAATATTCTTAGCCAGATAGCGTGCCGCATAGGCAGCAGAACGATCAACTTTTGTTGTATCTTTTCCTGAAAAAGCACCGCCTCCATGGGGTGCAGCACCTCCGTAAGTATCCACAATAATTTTGCGTCCTGTTAATCCGGCATCGCTTTGAGGGCCTCCAATGACAAATTTTCCTGTTGGGTTAATATACCACCTACATTGAGCTGCGATGGGAATGTCATGTAAAGCTTGGCGAATGTAAGGTTCAACCACTGTACGTACTTTATTGGAATCCCAACTTTCATCAAGGTGCTGCGTTGAAAGAACAATGGATGTGACCTCTATCGGTTTTCCATTTTTATAGCGTATGGTTATTTGGCTTTTAGCATCTGGTCCTAATTTTCCAGTTTCTCCCTCTCCTTTATGACGGGCTGCGGCAAGAAGTTTGAGAATTTTATGCGCATAATAAATTGGCGCAGGCATGAGATCAGGTGTTTCACGGCAAGCATATCCAAACATGATGCCTTGATCACCTGCTCCTTCTTCACCATGCCGATCCGTAGCATTATCAACCCCTCTTGCTATATCAGCTGATTGAGGGCGCAAAAGAACATCAATTTTAACAGTTTTCCAATGGAATCCTGCTTGTTCATAGCCAATGGTACGAATAGCACGGCGCGCTGCTGTACGAAAACGTGTAGGATTAATGAGTGGAAAGCTAGTTTCATCATAGATGAATTCTTTATTTTTATCTTTTTTTAATAGCGTATCAGGAACACGTACTTCACCAGCGATAACAACACGGTTGACACTAACGAGAGTTTCACAGGCAACGCGTACTAACCATGGATCAGTACCAGTCTTTTCAGCTTCTTTATAGATCATATCAACGATTTCATCGGAAATACGATCACAAATTTTATCAGGATGTCCTTCCGATACCGATTCGCTCGTAAAAAGATAATCTTCATGCGGCATAGGAACTCCTTCAAAAAAGAAAACCAAAGATTTAATCAATTGCTTACTAAAGTCGTCACCATTTGCTAATTCTACAGCAAATAGTCAATGCAAATTTATATGAATAAAAGAGAAAAGATATAATTTTAATTTATAACTTATTTGTCAAATCTTCCTCAGAAAGTGCTTTTGCTAAGTCAATAATTTTTCGACGCACTTTAGCATCAGATATATTTGTAAAAGCGCGCATGAGCTGAATCCCTTCGCTGCTAGAACAAAAGTCTATAAGATTGTGATCACTTTCGGCAAAACCCTCTACTTGTTGGGAGGTAATACCTTTATCAAAAAAGTAAGAAACAGGAACATCCATAATTTCCGCTATCGCTTGAAGACGACTGGCACCAATACGGTTTGTTCCTTTTTCATATTTTTGGATTTGCTGAAAAGTAATTCCTAATTTTTCACCTAGTTTCTCTTGAGTGAGTCCTAAAATATTACGACGTAAACGGATACGAGTTCCAACATAGATATCTATAGGGTCAGGTTTTTTTCTAGTTTCGGTCATAATGCAACTCTTTATTTCCAGCACTTTTTTTCTAAATCAACATCATATTTATGCGCAGCTGATTTATCATATAATTAAAACAATATGTAATATTTTTTCCCAATATTACTGGTACACGCAACATAATACCGTACAAAGGGCACTTGAATCATTTAAGCTGTTTTGTAAAACCAAAACCAATACGACACAATAGCATAAGGATGAATAAGATAAAAGTAGAGAAAGTTCTGTATTCATTGCTTCCTATAGGGGTAATGGATGATGGAACTTGTGAATCAATAATGCCCACAGCATTTTGTCGAAGAGCTACAACGATTCGTCCATAAGAATCAATAACAGCTGATATGCCATTATTGGCTGCCCGTATGAGGGGGATTCCCAGTTCAACGGCACGAAGCTGTGCTTGTTGAAGATGTTGATAGGGTCCAGGCGTTACACCAAACCATGCATCATTTGTAATATTAATAATTGCTTGAGGTGGGGAACCTTTAAAAGTCATTTCATGGGGAAATATTGCTTCATAACAAATCAAGGGTAGATAAGAAAATCCGTTTGGCATTGTAACAATTTTGCGCACACTTGCAGCACTATATCCACCAATAGTATCGGCAAGGGTACGCAATCCAATTTTTTTCAATAAATTCTGATAAGGAAGATACTCACCAAAAGGAACCAAATGAAGTTTATCAGAAGTATTTAAAATATTACCTTGAGCATTAATGACTGCAATTGTATTAAAATATTGTGTTTGAGAATGAGGTAGATCATTGCTGGCGCGTATTGCTCCGATAATAGCCCATTGTTTAGGTTTTAAAAGAGAGGCAATGCGCATTGTGATAGATGAGTTATCATAGAGAAGATAAGGAACGGAAGCTTCAGGCCATATGATAAAATCAGGTTCTGAATTTTGATCGGTTGTTGGTGTTGCACTTAGCTTCATATGCGCTTCCAACATAGCTTCTCGTGTATTATCACGCAATTTTATATTTTGTTGGATGGACGGTTGAACAATGCGCACCCAATAAGCACTTTTTTGATCTTCAGCTGTGTTTTCTATAGTATGAAGACGATAAAACCCAAAACCACAGTGAATGAAGATAAGTGATAAGCAAAGAGAAAGTGCCACTTTCTTTTTTTCATCCGTTAATAAAACAGTTGGCAAACTGTAGGCTAAGACAGCAAGAATATTCATTCCGTAAAGTCCCACGATTGCATCAGATTGCATGAACATTGGGGTTGGCATGGCTGTATAGCCAAGAGAATTCCATGGAAATCCTGTGAATAAAAACGCACGCAACCACTCGGACAATCCTAATGCAAAGGCTAAAACAAAAAAGCGTGCTATTCCTTTTGTCCATAATAAACCGACAATGAAACCAGAAAAAAACCAATAAAGAGAAAGGTAGAGTGGAGGGAATAAAATGGCTAATGGGACTGCCCAACCAAAAGAATCTGGATCTGTTAACAAAGCATTGCATAGCCACCAAAGGCCGCAAATAAAATAACTAAAACCAAAGGTTCCACAGCTTAAAGCGTAAGTAAAAAAATGTTTTTTATTATTTTTTGTGGCCTGTATTGAGTCAAGTAAAACAATAAAGAGAGGGAAAGTTAAAAAGCAAAGAGGTGTTAAATAAAAGGGTGGAAGTGCAAAAGAAGTAAGAGCACCACACAGAAATATCCATGCTTGGCGTTTCCAGCCTGTAACAGAGAACAAAAAAACGATGAAATTGTGTAAAAACGCTGGACTATTCTTTAGGGATGGCATTGTTTTCAAGATTCTCATTTTTTGGAATGCGAAAAATGCGCAACCGTTTAATCCGGCGTTTATCAGCTTCTAAAATACGAAATCTATAGCCAGGTACAGCTTCAACAATTTCACCTTTGGCAGGAATGCGATCAAGAATGGAGACGATCAAACCACCAATAGTATCAACTTCATCACCATATTCCCCTACGATAAAATCAGGACCAAGAGCTTTCTCCACATCTTCTAGTTCAGTTCTTGCATCAACGAGCCATTTATTATTTGGTTCACGTACGATAGCATTGTCGACATTATCATGTTCATCTTCGATATCCCCAACGACTAACTCAACAATATCTTCCATTGAAACGAGACCATCTGTTCCTCCATGTTCATCAATAACTAAAGCCATTTGAGTTCGTGTCGTTTGCATCCGTGTTAATAATTTGCTTGCAAGCATAGAACTGGGAACAAAGAGAACTGTTCGGATTAAGTCCAATTCACCGATTGGAGTATGTAAGTCTGTATGGTTTAATTGAAGCAAATCGGATTTTTGTTCGGTTTTTGTTGGATTGATAATAAAGCGAATCATATAGTTAAGAATATCGCGGATATGGATCATGCCGCGCGGATCATCTAAAGTTTCAGCATAAACGGGTATGCGAGAATGACCAATTTTTGCAAAACATTTAAGTGCTTCTCCAAGTGAAGTGTTTATTTCTAATGCTTCGATTTCAGAACGAGGTATCATAACATCATCCACGCGTGCTTCACGTAAGCGTAAAATGTTATGCAGCATAGTACGTTCTTCAGGCGAGAAGGGGGCGGTATCTTTTTCATTGTTAGTCGTGAGGGCAACGGTAAGATCATCGCGCAGTGACGTAGGTGCACAATTACGACCACGTAAGAATGAAAATAAATGATTCATCAGAGAATATTTTTCTGTATGATTCGTCTGTTGAGAAGTTTTTTTTTCATTGTTAGAAGATGTTTGACTATTATTTTGTGTATTTATTTTGTTGTCCATGGTTTTGAAATCTTCTAAACTTTCTTTCTTATAATAGATAAATAAGAGGCTTTAAATGGTATGCTTATAATATTAATTTTAAAAGTTAAATTTTATCATTGATAGACAATTCAGCGTAAGGATCTTTTATGGAAAGCTTTTGAAGAATTTCTCTTTCGAGCTTTTCCATTTTATATGCTTCATCATCAGTTTCATGGTCATAACCAAGCAGATGCAAGATACCATGAACAATCATATGTGTTAAATGGTCTTGAAATGTTTTTCCTTCTTTCTCTGCTTCGAAAACAACAGTTTCTCGGGCAATAATAATATCACCGAGCATGGGACCAGGTCGATTTCCAGCTTTAAGTGGAAAAGCAGGAAAGGATAATACATTAGTAGATTTGTTTTTGTTGCGCCATTGTGCATTGATTTGTGCCATATGTTCATCATCCGTAAAAAGCAAGCTAATCTCGCTTACAACATTTGCCAATGAAACATGATGCATAGTTGTCATTAATGCTTTTTCAGTGATATTATAAAGCATTTTCTCATCATTCCACCCTGCGCTTTTAATCATTATATCAATAATAATCATGATGAATCAAATTCATTTTTTAATGCATCGCATGCGAATGATTTTTTTTTATTTTGTATTTCTGAATCACGATCATAAGCACGAACAATAGCAGCAACAAGTGGATGGCGTACAACATCTTTTTCATCAAAATGCACAATTGCAATATTTTCTACATTTGAAAGAATGCGAATTGCTTCAATGAGACCTGATTTTTGCCCTGTAGGCAAATCAATTTGGCTTACGTCACCGGTAACGATCATACGCGTTCCTTCTCCAAGACGTGTGAGGAACATCTTCATTTGCATGGGGGTAGTATTTTGTGCCTCATCAAGAATAACAGCAGCATGGGCAAGTGTTCGTCCGCGCATAAAGGCGAGAGGAGCAATTTCTATGACACCAGAGGCTAAAATGCGTTCTATTTTTTCAGCGGGCATCATATCATAAAGAGCATCATAAAGTGGTCGTAAATATGGGTCGACTTTTTCTTTGAGATCACCGGGAAGAAAACCAAGATGTTCTCCAGCTTCAACAGCTGGACGTGAGAGAATAATTCGCTCAATGATACCACGTTCTAGAAGCATTGCAGCATGAGCAACAGCAAGATATGTTTTTCCTGTTCCTGCTGGTCCTACACCAAACACAAGTTCAGTATGCTCCATAGCACTTATGTAAGCGTCTTGTGTTGGAGTTCTTGCATGAATTATTTTTTTATGGGTACTCAACCGAGCTGGTATACGTTTCGTTGCAGATTTGTGTGTTATTGTGTCTTCTTTCTGCTTCTTTGGTATATTTGCCATAGCAATCGCTCCTTTTATATCTGATAAAGTGAGCTCTTGATGTGTTTTGGCACGTTCATAAAGCTGCTGCAATACATATTGCGCACGTTTTATAACAGAAACATTTCCACGGATTAAGACTTCATTACCACGCGGATGAATACTAAGTTCGAGTTTTTTTTCGATATAAGCGAGATTTTCGTCAAATTTACCAAAAACTGCTTTTGCATATTTATTATTTTCGAAAATCAAAACAACTTGGCTCACATCTGAAGCGCTTGTTTGTTTCAAGGTATCAGCCTTTTCAAGGGACGTATTTACTTTTTCTTTAATACGCTTTATTTTTTCGGTTGAAGCTTTCAGCCTATTCTCCATATCTACATAAATGTTGCACATTTTGTTAAGTAAATTTTATAAAAGACAATTTTTACAAAAAGTGCACGCTTTAGATGTAATCATTTGCTTTTAAAATAAAAGAGTTTTCCAAAATATTTATTTTTGAACAAGGTATTAGAGGCATGTTTATCTATTTGTCACTTCACCAACAAAACTGTTTGAGCTTGCATTTTTAATATGAATTTCTATCACGCTACCTGTAGAGGCTTCTGTATCGACAACAACAGGTAAAAGCCAAGGGGAACGCCCTACCATTTGCCCTGAGTGACGTCCAGGTTTTTCGATGAGAACGTCCGTTTTTTGATCAATTTTAGAACGCAAAAACGCATTTTGTTGCTCAAGGAGAAGGGCTTGTAAATGTTGAAGTCGGGCATCTTTTACAGATTCATCAACATGATTTTTCATTGTGGCTCCCACTGTTCCAGGACGGGGGGAATATTTAAAAGAATAAGCTGAACTGTACTGTACTTGTTGAATAAGTTTAATGGTTTCTTCAAAGTCTTCATCTGTTTCTCCTGGAAACCCTACAATAAAATCGCCTGAAAAGGCAATATCTGGCCGTACGGTTCGAATTTTTTCGATAAGATGAAGATAATGAGAGCTTTTGTGTTGTCGGTTCATGGCTTTTAAGATGCGATCTGAACCTGATTGAACAGGAAGATGGAGGTAAGGCATTAACATATCAAGATCTCGATGCGCGGCAATAAGGCTATCATCCATATCACGTGGGTGGCTGGTTGTGTAACGCAAACGCTTTAAACCATCGAGTTTTGCGAGATGATAAAGAAGATCGCCAAGACGCCAAGTTTTGCCATCAGCACTTTGTCCATGCCAACCATTGACATTTTGTCCAAGCAGCGTAATTTCTTTGACACCCGCTTCGATGAGTTGAAGGGCTTCCTCGGTAATTTGCTCAACGGATCGTGATATTTCAGCACCGCGTGTGTAAGGAACAACACAAAAAGTGCAAAATTTATCGCAACCTTCCTGTACTGTTAAAAATGCGCTAACACCTCGTTTTCTTACTGCATGTTTATTATGGGGCGGCAAATGAGCAAATTTATCTTCAACAGCATAGTCTGTTTCGATAATTTTTTTCCCTTGTTTGGCTTTTTCTAACAATTCTGGCAAGCGATGATACATTTGCGGACCAATAACAAGATCCACTGTTGGAGCACGGCGCAAAATTTCACTTCCCTCAGCTTGTGCAACACAACCTGTTACACCAACCATAAGGGGTTTATCAGGTGTGCGCTCTTGACGCATAACGCGCAAACGACCGAGATCAGAATAAAGTTTTTCTGCTGCTTTTTCACGAATATGACAGGTATTAACAAGAATAAGATCGGCATCATTGGGAATTTGTGTTGTCACATAGCCTTGCGAACTGAGGCTATCAGTCATCCGTTGGCTATCATAAACATTCATTTGACATCCATAGGTTTTGATAAAAACCTTTTTAGGAGCAACAGGAGGCGTATTTTTAGGATTTACTTTATTCATAGCGCATGTGTAAATGTTTTTTACACAAATCTCAATCTATTTGCTTAAAAGTTTTTTGCATGATAATTGCATCACCACGACCATTTTTTGACGCGTAGTAGGCAAGACGTTCAGAAATTTTTTGAAATTCAAAGCGTTGATAAAGGTTCAAAGCAGAAAGATTTGTGGCTTCTACTTCCAAGAATAATTTTATGGCGCCCTTGTCATGAAGATAGTGAACTGTGCTTTCAATAAGAAAGGTACCAATTCCTTTTTGACGATAATGAGGGTGAACAGCAATTGTGATGATTTCTGCTTCATCAAGGATGAGACGGCATAGGCAAAAGCCTAAAATTTGATCAGAGTGATCAATGAGAAAAGCTTTGTATCCGAAGATAGAGTGATCTGTTAAGAAATTATCAAAAGCTTGTTTTTCCCAAGAAGGGGTAAAACAATGCTGATGAATTTGATGAAGAGAAGCACTATCATTAACTTGTAGCGGAGCAATTCCAAAATTCTTTTTTGTCAATGAAAATTTGGGCATTATTTTTTTTGTGGTAAAGCAAAATTGGTTTGTTGTTTTGCATCAGCGCTGCGTAGATAGAGTGGGCGAGGTGAATTTTTTGATTGTTTGTTTGCAGCAAGATAAGCATAGTTTACAATATCGGCCGCTTCGCAGGGAATTTTTTCTAGGACAATTTTTTCGTATATTTTATGGTTTTTAACATGCTCCACAACGACATCAGCAGCTGGGCCAGTCAGTCGGGTTTTTTTTGGCAAATCTTCGAGGATATTTTCAATTGTTTTTAATCCCGGCGCTCCCAAAGGTGTGAGATCATTATGAAAATTTTGATGGTAGAACATCCCTCTCCCTGCTTCAATGACAACAGTAATTGCCGATGCTGTACTTTTACTGTTTATGACTTGTGCTGCTAACGCTTCAAGAGCACTCACTCCAACAGCTGGTATTTCAAGTGCTAATGCCAAAGCGCGCGCTGTTGCAACACCGACACGCACACCAGTAAATGATCCAGGTCCAATATTGACAGCAATACGCTCAACTTGATCAAGCGTCATATTGGCTTGTGTCATTATTTGTGTAATCTGCCCAATAATTTTTTCGGCATGTCCTTTGTTCATGCGTTCATTGATACGCGCAATAACAGATTTATGACGAATAAGCGCAACAGCACAATAAATTGAAGCAGTATCTATAGCAAGGATAAGCATAAAAATATTTTAGTTGAATAAAACGATAAATAAAAGTCCTGCTGTATTTTTAATCTTTTCATTATCGTATATTTCATTTGTAAGAAAGTTACTAGTGCCAATAAGCAACAATATCTTTTTATGGGATAGAACGAGATGTTGATTTAATCCTTATTTTTATCACTTTTTGAATGAGTACCTTGAGTATTGTAAGATTCTCTTATTTTAAGTCTACTTATGGTGAAACAATTAAAGTTATTAGCTTGTATATTACAAGCGGAGTTAGCGTATGAATCAAAACTCCTTTCACGAATCGTTTAAATGTAAGGGTTGTCACAACTTGTAAGCTATCAAATAGTACTTTGATGCCACTTGTATTACATAGTAAGTAAAAGTAATTTAAAAGAGGAAAAGTTATGACCCCACATTTTTTCCAAATAAGAATATATTTTATCAGTCTTTGTATAAAAACCTTAGCGTAATGAGAGCAGATGAAAGAAATGGCATTATTTTGCATGAGTTACGTATTTTGATACTACCCTGTTGCAAATCATTATGGACTGAAAAGCACATTTGACAGTTTTCACTTAAATATCAGCTCTTTCAATTTTTTGTATAGAATAATGAGCAGTATTTTAGAACTTTTTCTGGTTTATGAAAGAACTGATTTTAATAATAATGAGGACTTTGGGTTGATTGCATACTACGTTGAAAAAATAATAATCAATGCACATTTAAAATGTTATATGATTTAAATCATTCAATTGTATCATGATAAGGCTACAAATACCGAGAATAATTATGGAGCAGGTTGAAGCCAAAATGACGCGCCATCCTGCTTTTTTTAGTGATCGGATATCAACACCTAATCCTAGTGCAGCCATTGAGATAACAGTAAACAACTGGGCAATAAATTTGATGGGATTGATAGCCTTTTCAGGGATAAGACCACTTGAGCGAACAAGCATCATGATAATAAAGCCAATGATAAACCATGGGACGAGGGTATGTAAACGCAAGCGTGTTTGTGCTGATCGGCGATAAATGATTGATAGAGTAAAAATAACAGGGCCTAACATGAGAACCCGTACTAATTTGACAATTGTTGCAATTTGAACACTCAGAAAAGAGATAGGTGCTGTTGCTGCTAAAACCTGTGGTACAGCATACACAACCATGCCAGCAAGCACACCATATTGGCTAAATGACAAATTCAGAGATGGATGTAAAAAGGGTAGAAATAAAATAATAAGAATTCCTAAAAGAGCAGTGAAGGCAATTGACGCGGCTACATCGTCATGTTTTGCTTTTATGACAGGTGCAACGGCGACAATAGCTGAATTGCCACAAATAGCATTCCCACAAGCGACCAGCATTGCTAAATGTGTAGAAAGCCCGAAAAGTCGGCCGATGGCAAAGCTCAGGATAATCGTTACGAATATCACGAAAATGATACTAGCAAGCAAATTCCAACCAGCTGAAAGGACTGCGTTAATGCTAATGCTTGCTCCTAGAAGAACGATAGCAATTTCGAGAAGTGTTTTTGCAGAAAAGGTGATACCTTTTTGAAAATATGTTGGCAAAGGAAAACAACTACGGATAATCGATCCTAAAAGAATTGCCAAAACAAGGCTTTCAAGCCAAGCTTGTCCCAAAAGCTGTTTTTCTAAGACTTCTAAGCCATAAGCTAAGGCTGATATGAGTAAACATACTAGAATACCAGGACCAAAGTCGTTTAAAAGTGAGAGTTTTTTCTTTATCACTTGAATATTTTCCCCATACAAAGAAATAATAGTAAATAAAACGAGATAACAGGTAAGAGAAAGAAATTTTTAAAGATTTGTTCTTGCTTGTACAGCTGCTGCTAAAGTTCCGTCATCAAGATAATCAAGCTCGCCTCCTACAGGGACACCATGAGCAAGTCGCGTAATTTTAACTGGAAAATTGGAAAGCTGATCGGTGATATAGTGAGCAGTTGTTTGACCTTCGACAGTCGCATTGACAGCAAGAATAATCTCCGTAATAGTAGGGTTTTGTACAACACGCTGTATTAAGGTGGCAATGTTGAGTTCGTCAGGACCTATTCCATCTAAGGGGGAGAGTCGTCCACCCAACACATGGTAACGTGCGGCTAAAGTTTTTGCGCGTTCAAGAGCCCACAGATCAGCAATATCCTCAACAACGATGATTGTTGTATCATCGCGGCGCAAATCTGTACAAATTGAACAAGGATCAATGGTATCGACATTTCCACAAACAGAACAAATGCCGACTTTTTCTATAGCTGCTTGTATAGCTGCTCCTAAAGGCTCCAGCAATGTCTCTTTTTTTTTGATAAGATGAAGTGCAGCACGACGCGCTGAACGTGGACCAAGACCTGGTAACCGTGATAAAATCTGAATGAGACGTTCAATCTCAGGTCCTGCAATGTATTTAGACATATTTTGGTCCCACGGAAAAAATCCGTTTCATTAAAATGGAAGCTTGAAACCTGATGGGAGTGGTAGCCCTGCCGTCATACTTTTGGTTTTTTCTTCTATTGCGATTTCGATTTTTGTTCTTGCTTCATTATAAGCTGCCATAATAAGATCTTCAAGAATTTCAGCTTCCTCAGGTTTGAGTAATGAAGGATCAATTTGAATTGCTGTTATAATATTTTTGCCATTTAAAGTGATATTGACGAGACCACCCCCTGCAGTGCCCACAGCTTGCAGATTAGCTATTTCCTCCTGAATCTTCTGCATTTTTTCTTGCATTTCTTTGGCTTTTTTCATCATGCTCATCATTTCACGCATAGGAATAGGTATCCTTATTCATCATTGATATCATTTTTATTTTTAAAAATATCAGCATTTTTAAAGGTATTGGAGAGTAAATCAAGATCATTTTCTTCTTTATTGAGTCGAATATCGACAATTTTTGCTTCTGGGAAATGATTGAGGATTTTCGCGATATCAGGATCTGTTTCTGCATTAGAAAAAAGAGTCTTTTGAATCGCTATACTTTCCTCCTGTAAGGTTGGGCCACCTCCTTCATTAACAAAAGTTATTGTCCAGCGTTTTTCAGTCCATTGAGATATCTTTTTTTCTATATCATGAGCAAGAAATTGTGGGGTATTTTCAGAAAGTCTCAAGGTAATATGCCCAGCTTCAAAAGAAACAGGATGAACAAATTCTTTAACAAGGAGTTTGAAAGGAACATCATCATGCTGTTCGGCTAATTTAATAATATCGTGCAAAGAATTAATCACGAGAGTTTTAGGTTCAGTAATCTCTTCTGTTGTTTGCGTGACAGAATACGATAAATTTGCAATCTTTCCAGAAAGATCAGTAGATTGAGAAGTTTCTAGAACCTCTGTTACTTCTTGAGCGTTGGTTTTTTCAGAAGTTTGATTTTTAACTAAATTTTCCGGTTGTAAGGAATGATCTAATTGGTTTTTCAAAGATGTTTTTAAATCTGATTGATCGGGTAATGTATTTGAAATGCTCGAGGAAACATGGGTATCGACCATTGTTTCTTTTGGTATATTATTTGCATTTGTAGATTCTTGATGAGAAGAGTTTTTAACCAGTGTGAGAGGTGTTTTTTCTTGCGTAAGCTTTTTTAAAGCTTCATCAAGAGTTGGAAGGTCAGCCGTGTGAGCAAGACGAATTAAAAGCATTTCAGCAGCTTGAAGTGGACGTGCAGTTTGATTAACTTCCTGTAAACCTTTGAGTAACATTTGCCAGTTTCGAGATAAAATAGGAACGGAAAGTTTTTTTGAAAAGTCTACACTTTTTAAACGTTGTTCTTCAGTTAGCGAAAAATCTTCCACTATTTCTGGTGTAAAACGTAAACGTGTGACCAAATGATTAAAATCGGCCAGTTCTGTCAATATAGTAAGAGGATCAGCCCCTGCTTCATATTGACTGCGTAATTCATGTAATGCATTGACAACATCGCCCTTCATAATAAATTCAAAAAGATCAATAATACGTGCTTGATCTGCGAGTCCTAACATTGTACGCACCGCAATAGCATTAACATTGCCATTGCTATGGGCAATCGCTTGATCAAAAATGGATAATGCATCACGTGCAGAGCCTTCTGCAGCGCGAACAATCATAGAGAGTGCTTGATCCTCTACTTCTACCTTTTCATATTTCGCAATTTGGCGCAAATGTGCACACAAAGCTTTTGATTCAATACGTCGCAAATCAAAACGTTGGCAACGTGAAAGGATTGTAATAGGAACTTTGCGAATTTCTGTTGTGGCAAAAATAAATTTTACATGGGATGGTGGTTCTTCAAGAGTTTTCAACAAACCATTAAAAGCTTGTGTTGAGAGCATATGGACTTCATCGATAATATAAACCTTATAGCGTGCAGAAACAGGACGATAGCGTATTTGTTCAATAATTTCACGAATATCGTCAATGCCTGTATGAGAAGCGGCATCCATTTCTATAACATCAATATGGCGTCCTTCGATAATTTGTGTGCAATGTTCACCAAGAGAGTCCAATACGGTTGTTGGTTGGTCAATATCTTTTGTTTTATAATTGAGCGCACGTGCCAAAATACGTGCTGTTGTGGTTTTTCCTATGCCACGAATCCCTGTTAACATCCATGCTTGTGCAATGCGACCTTTTTCAAAGGCGTTGGTGAGAGTACGCACCATAGCTTCCTGACCAATGAGGTCAGAGAAGTTTTGTGGTCGATATTTACGAGCAAGAACACGATAGGCTGTTTCTACCGGTACATTTTCCATGAATGTTTCCAACTTCAAAGTTCTTTATGCATACATTTTGATAATACAAAAGCATAGGTCAATACTGTACTCTCATATAAAAGGATTTTTTCTTAATCAAATTATTTATGGGACAATTTGTTTAAAGACAACCAAATCCCTTTACCGCTGCATACAAACGCTGCTCTGAAGATTTAAAATACTTCGCTAAAAGATAGCATAAAAATAATTTCTTCAGCAAAACAGGAGGCTGGCACGATGACCCGTACCAGAACTCGTTAGGGCTGCTTCTTTCCAGACCTGACCCAGTTGGCGAGTAGTTCGTCCACCACCAACCTCCCAAAATCCATATTGTCGATTTAGAATGAAAAATCAAGCTCAGAAACAAAAAATATTATAAGAACGATGAAGAATTTTCCTTTGCGTTTAATTTATTAACATATAAACAACAAAGAAGTTGAGGATTTATCAGTTTTCATAACAATAGCTCTTCATATTTTTTCTTTTAACATCTATGAATGTAAATCTTGAGTAGATATTATCGCTCTTTTTTCTTGAGTGCTGATTTTCTTCATTAAAGACGTTGGGTTCATCACCAGATGGATCAATATATGCGTTCCCATTATTGGAGAAAAGATTTCACATATCTTTTAAGGACTGTACTCTTACAAGAGACGATGCAATTTAAAAGCTATAAAATAATAATGATGGCACAGATTTATGATTTCATAACTGTAAAAATGGTATTTTATATACACGACATTTTATAGCTTTAAATAATTAGATTTTTTGACGATAAGAGAAAAGCAAGATGAATTTTTTACAAGAATCTTGAATGAATATGATTAAAATGCAATGAGGAATGCCTCTATAAAACAATTTTTACTTCTCTTCTTAATCTATAAATAATTTGGGTACGATGTACTTTATAGTAATTAAAATGAAGCATTTGCAAAGGTAAAAGTTATATTCTTATTTAAAAATTAGCTCTGATGGTAGAGAGTAAAGAACAATTTAAGTTTAGTCATTTAGTTGTCGCAAAAGCTCTTTAATATCTAATTTTATGAGCAGCTTAAGGTTTTCCATATCATTACAAAACACCTCTTCAGAGATAAGTTTTAATAGCTCATTATAACCTATTTTGAAAAAAACACCTGAACAAAAGAATAATTTTACTCACATTTAGATGCTATTAGAAATATTATTAATCATAATCTCCTGTGTCACAATTTGTTCCAATAACTTTTTTCTTCGTAATATTTTTAAAAATATAATGTCCTGACGAAGGAAAACTTATATGAAGAGATTTTATATTTTTTAGGGTAAAGATCTTCTTTTCTTTATCATGGGTTATTTTCTTTTCATCATCAACAAAAATCCTCAATTTGTTTAAATCAGAAGGGGCAGAGTACGATAAAGTAAAGGATACTTTCTTCGGCTTAAAGATACTACAAGAGTATTCAGCTCCTTGATGGATTGTATCAGATGGTATGATCACAACACTTTCATCCAGCGCAAAATTCCATTTTTTCTCACCAAAGCCAGCGAATGCAACACTAGAGTAGACGAGAATATTGGCAGCTAATAATCCTTGCGTGAAGATTTTTTTCATTATCCTCTCCTTTTTTCTAAAGTGAGGTGGAATATAAATCAGTTTTTATAAAGATAAAAGTTCAAACTTAACGCTAAAATCAGGGCTAAGTTGCATTTTCTAGTTTTAAACCATGTTTAAAATGATATTAATCTAAGAGATTTGAGTGCTCTATTATGTATAATAATTTGAATTGTTTTGAGAGCAATTTAGAAGTTTGTTATCTTTATTGGAATAAATTGTCATAGGAAATGACTTTTCTCAAGAACCTCTCTTTAATGTGGAAAGGGAAATAGATGGTACAAGCGTTTTTATTTTTGGTTACTGTTTTTTCTTCTTCAGTGTTTATGATGGGTGTTGAGTAGAAAAAACGAGATCTTTCAAGATGCGTTGCATTATGAAATTTTTACGATGCTTTTTGATATCAACAAAAAATGATAGCAGCTTAATTGCTTTTATATATACGATGTTCGATCGTTTTGTGCCGGATAAGTGCCGATAATACGCAATTCTGCAGAAAAGAAAGACAACTCTTCTAAGGCAAGTTTCATCATAGGGTCTTCAGGATGTCCTTCAATATCAACAAAGAATTGTGTTGCATTGAAATTTCCACCAATTTGATAGCTTTCTAATTTTGTCATATTGATACCATTCGTTGCAAATCCTCCCATAGCTTTATAGAGAGCAGCGGGGACATTGCGCACGCGAAAAAGAAGACTGGTGATGATTTTTTCGCCATTTTGAGGTTTAGGGACATGTCGTTTGGAGCGTGAAAGGATGACAAAACGGGTAATATTATGAGGGTTATCTTCAACATCTCTTTCAAGAATATCAAGTCCATAGAGTTCTGCTGCGATTAAAGGTGCTAGAGCAGCCTGTGAACGTTTAGCATTTTTTTTAATAAATTTTGCAGCTCCAGCGGTGTCGGCAGAAACAACAGGTTTCCAACCGTTGTTTCGTATAATTTTTCGGCATTGTGCAAGAGCATGCGTATGGCTGTGGACGGTTTTAATTTCGTCATGTGTAACGCCGGGCAAAACCATGAGTTGAAAATGGATAGGTAAAAAATATTCATCAATAATATAAAGAGATGATTGAGGTAAAAGATGATGAATGTCTGCAACGCGTCCCGCAAGAGTATTTTCAATAGGGATCATAGCAAGATCAGCTTTCCCGCTTTCCACTAAATTAAGGGCGTCTTCAAAAGTAGCAGAGGGAATAGTATCCATATGGGGGAACATATTGGAGCAAGCAATATGGGAATTAGCGCCGTATTCTCCTTGGAAAGAAATTTTATTGGTTTTTTTAAATATTTTCATGCTAAAATCTCACAAACTCTATCGAGATCATGTTGTGTGTCCACACCTAAGGGAATTGTATCGATTATTTCCACATCGATACGCAGATTGTGTTCTAATGCGCGTAATTGTTCAAGTTTTTCACGTTGCTCAAGTGGTGAGGGTTTGAATGATACAAATTTCTCAAGTGCTTCGCGCCTATAGGCATATATTCCAATATGGTGATAAAGAGGACCATCTCCATAGGGTGCTGTGGCGCGCGTAAAATAAAGAGCACGAAGGCGATTTTGAGAAAGCGGTGTACCAATGATTTTGACAACATTGGGATCTCTTGTTTCATTTTCTTCAATGATTTGAGCACCCAAGGTTGCAATATCAGTAAGGCTATTTTCTAAAGGGCATAGCGCACGAATGATTTCCTGAGGCATTATTGTTGGGAGGTCACCTTGTATATTTAAAATGGCGTTGTAGCGTTGTGCAGGATCAATGCGCATTAAAGCTTCATAAATACGATCAGATCCAGACTTATGATCACCTCGTGTTATGATATATTCATGCCCATAATCTGCAACAGCTTTAGCAATATCATGATGATCTGTTGCAACGATTGTACGTCCTATTGCGGCTTTTTTGGCTTGTTCTGCGACATGAACAATCATCGGCTTTCCACCAATTTCAGCGAGAGCTTTTTGAGGAAGACGGGTTGAGCCTATACGGGCAGGAATAAGAATAATTGGTTCAAGAGCCATTGTAAGATTCCCAATGTCATCTGTGATGCATTTATGATGTTGTGTGTTATAAAGAAAAAGCTTAAACTAAAAATGGTAATGAAACCGTGAACATTTGAGTTTTTATGAATCGCCCGAGATTTATTTATTTTATTTGTGCTTGTTTATGTGTGCTGGTCATTATTGTGGGGATTTCCACACTCAGCAATATAATTTACGATCATCCTACATCAGTCCAATATCATCATACAGTTGCCAAGAATGATATATTTCAAGAAAAACAAAAAGCACCTGATGTTTCCTTATCACTAAATAGCCGCCTTCAACAAGGCAATTTTGAAAATGGCCGTAAAGTTTTTCGCCAATGTGCCATATGCCATACTTCTGGACGCAATGAAGCAGGGCGTGTTGGTCCAGTTCTTTGGGGGATTGTTGATCGCCCTTTAGCATCAGCAGCAGGTTTTGCATATTCACGGGCATTGCGCGCGCATTCTGACCAAAAATGGGATTTTATCACTTTGGATCGTTATCTACATTCTCCACGTGAAGCTTTTCCTGGGACCATTATGTCTTTTCGTGGAATTAAAAATGACCAAGATCGTGCCGATCTTTTGCTTTATTTACGCAGTTTGTCCGATCATCCTGTTCCTTTACCAACGGATAATAATAAAGCGAACGAGCCAAACTCACTTATACCATAGATGTTAATTTTAGAAAGAAGTCTGATTTTTTTGTAATTTTAGTTTCACGGTTTTATAAAAAGAGCTCTTATTGATGTTTTGTTAGGGGGGGGAACGCCCCTCACGTAAAACAGAACACATTTAACGTTGCATGTTTACTCGCTTATTTTAAAGAGATCTTTTATAAAAATACACTCTTTACGCTGTCATCTGCGGATTGGTTTTCAAGATTTGTGGGCTTCACTTTTTCTACATATACTTGTCTGTAAAATTATAGCTGAAGGATTATCAATTCATGAGCCGCAGCTTTCTGCTTCTGAATGTAATAATTATGTAATTAAAGCTCTCCATGAAGTTTATCTTAATCCTTCTATACACATCAATCCCCATGTATTTTTTTATGAACAGAGACAATTGATTGTTCTTATACGTGCAATGATCCTAAGCTGCATTTTATGATGCTTGATGAATAGACGTTTTTTCTTAAGGTTAGAGGTGTAGGTACAGATCATTGACCTTTTATAGTATCGGTCACTAAAATATGACTTAGATTATTTATAGGTTGTTGTCTGTATAAGACATTGATTTATAATTATAATTTAGCGTTATTCACATTGAATTAGAACCCCGAATAACGTAGAATTCTCTCATTTCAAATCTGTGTATCTTGAATCAATCAAAATCACTTGCTTGCACGTCACAAGCGGGGCTGGCGTGTGGGTAAAAACTATAAAAGAAAGGAGTAAAAATGATTCTGATGAATCGGCTTAATGCAAGATCTGTCGCAACATTGGGGGCTGGCAAATATAATGATGGTGCCGGCTTGCTTCTTCATAAGCGTAAAGATGGAGGTGCTCAATGGCTGTATCGTTATACCATTCACGGTCGGCGCCGCGAAATGAGCTTGGGTGCCTTAAGACATGTCTCTTTAAAACAAACCCGTGAATTGGAAAACCCATGGCGGTCTGAAGTAAGCACTGCCATGTGAAACAATTTTTATGTGTGAATAGTAAAATAGCTGAATAGAATTCCGCTGATTGTATTTTTATCTACGCCGAAAATTTTTTACACAAGAACACTGATGGCCGCTACATTTGCATGAGTCTCTGTCCATTTATAGACGATGACATGAAATTATGTCGATAATCCATTATAGAGAATTATTTTTTCACAAAAGGTTTTCCATATTTGTGATAAATCTAATAGTTTCCATGGGTTACAGTGTTTCGATGATTTGCGATAAAATACTAGTATTTCAATATATGTTGCGAGAGTGCTAAAAATTAGTGGAAGAGAGGACATCATCATGATTCTCCAAGCTTCTTAATAACTATGGCATTTTCTTTATAATTTGAGCGTTTATAGGTAATAACATTAAATTGCGCTAATAATCCGTTATAGAGAAGAATCTTTCCTACTAATGGCTCTCCGATGTTTGTGATCATTTTAATAACTTCCATTGCTTGTAGGGTCCCAATAACGCCAGGTAAAACACCGATGATTCCAGTTTCAGCGCATGTTGGGATAGTCCCGTGAGCTGGAGGGGTGGGAAATAAATCGCGATAGTGAGGATTATTGTCTTTATACGGCATAAGGACGGTTAATGAGCCATTAAAACGTTCTACAGCACCACTTATTAAAGGTTTTTTGCATTGGGCAGCGTGATCAGCAAGAAGATAGCGTGTCGTAAAATTATCACTTCCATCAACAATGATGTGGTAAGCATTGAGCAGTTTATCCACATTACTTTTATCTAAGCGTAGGGTGTGTTTTTCAACTACAACATGGGGATTTATTGCTTTTATAGTGGTTTCAGCACTGTCTGTTTTGCTTTTGTTTATTGCATTTGTTTTATGAATAACTTGGCGTTGTAAATTGGAAAGTGAAACGATGTCGTTATCGACAATTCCAAGGGTTCCAACACCTGCAGCAGCCAAATAGGTTAAGACAGAAGCACCAAGACCACCGGCGCCCACAACAAGAACGCGTGCTTTTTTTAGCTTTTGTTGTCCTGCGCCACCAATTTCAGGCAAAATGATATGGCGTGCATAGCGTTCGATTTCTTTGTTGTTTAATTTTATATCTGTTTCTTGTGTCATAAATTTTCTCTTGTCATAGTTCTTTTATTGTTTACTAAGTTTATGGTGCATAGACCAGTCTGCTTTTAGGATAGGGAGGATTTATTGATGAAAATTGCCATTCAGATGGATCATATTTCAACAGTTCGGATTCAAGGAGATACGACATTTGCACTCGCTTTAGCAGCACAAGAACGTGGACACTCTCTCTTCCATTATACACCAGATCGTTTATCTCTGTGTAATGGTTGTGTGATTGCACGACTAGAGCCATTGATTGTACATGATAAAGAGGGAAGCCACTATCAATTAGAAAAGCCTGTTCGCACTGAATTAACAGATATGGATGTGGTTCTTTTACGCCAAGATCCACCTTTTGATCTCAATTATATCACAACAACTCATTTGTTAGAACGTATTCATCCTAAAACACTCGTTGTGAATGATCCGGCATGGGTACGCAACAGTCCAGAAAAAATTTTTGTTACTGAATTTTCCGATCTGATGCCAGAAACATTAATTACCAAAGATATTGAAGAAATAACAGCTTTTAGAGAGACATTTGGCGATATTATTGTTAAACCACTTTATGGAAATGGGGGCGCTGGTATTTTTTATTTAAAACAAGATGATCGCAATTTAGCATCATTGTTGGAAATGTTTGCAGAAATTTATCACGAACCGTTTATTGTTCAGCGCTATTTAGAGGCAGTACGAAAAGGAGATAAAAGGATTATTTTGCTTGATGGTACACCTGTTGGAGCTATTAATCGAATTCCGACAGAAACAGATGTTCGTTCTAATATGCATGTTGGAGGTCGCGCGGAAAATGTTGAGTTAACAAAACGTGATTATGAGATTTGTGAACGCATTGGTCCAGCTTTAAAGGAACGCGGTCTTCTTTTTGTGGGGATTGATGTGATTGGAGATTATATAACAGAAATTAATGTGACGTCTCCTACAGGAATTCGTGAAATTAAACGCTTCTGCGGTACAGATGTTGCTCATTTGTTTTGGGATGTTATTGAGTTCAAGCGTTCAAATGAATTTATTTGACAGAGGACAAAAACATGGTTTTTAAAAATGATCCATATTGTTTTTTTATATTTGTTATGTTGCAAATGTGAACTAGAATGACCGTATAATATAAATTAAGAGGCTTTATCCTCAATTTTTAGGGAGCTTATAGATGAATAGAGTATTATCAATTGGAGTGGGATTGTTTTTTGCGCTACTGCTGTCAGCAAATGGAGGCAATGCGCGCGATCAAATACAGATTACTGGTTCATCTACAGTTTTACCTTATCAAAAGATTGTTGCTGAAACATTTGGGGAAATTTATCCTCATTTTAAGGTTCCTGTTATCGAATCTGGTGGAACAGGAGCTGGTATTAAGGAATTCTGCCGTGGTATTGGGGAGAACACTGTTGATATTGTTAATGCTTCGCGAGCAATGAAACCGAGTGAATTACAGTCTTGTTTTGATGCTGGTGTAAAAGATGTTGAGGAAATACGTATTGGGTATGATGGCATTGTTTTTGCAACAGATATTAAGGGACCTGATTGGAAATTACAGCCAGTAGATGTTTATAAGGCCCTTGCTGCTCGAATTATTATAGACGGAAAGTTGCAGCCCAATAATGTTTCGAGATGGAATGCAGTTAATGGTGCTCTTCCTGACTGGACGATAGCAGCGTATATTCCTGGAGAGAAGCATGGAACGCGTGAAGTTTTTGAAGAAAAATTACTTGCTGTAGGCTGTAAAGAGAGTGGAGCGGTTGAGACGATGAAGTCTTTAGGGATGGATGATAAGGAAATATACACTGCTTGTATTGCAGTACGTAAGGATGGAAAAGCGGTTGATATTGATGGTGATTATTCTGAAACATTTGCGCGTCTAACTTCTAATAAAACAGGGGTTGGTATTTTTGGTTTGTCTTTTTATCAAAATAATGCCGATAGGCTAAAGGTTGCCGATATTAACGGTTTTGCGCCAACAGTTGAGACGATTTCTAGTGGACAATATCCAGTTTCTCGTCCGCTTTTTTTCTATATTAAGAAAGCACATTTAGGTATTATTTCAGGTTTGCGAGAGTATGTTGATTTTTTTCTTTCTGATCAAATGATTGGTCCAGAGGGGCCTTTGGCTGAATATGGTTTGATTGTTTCTCCTGAAAAGGAACGTCAAGCACAGCGTTCTGATTTTTCTGCTGGTCGAGTAATGACATTGAAATAATTGGCTGGGAATAATTTGTTGGATTTCCAAAGTAAGAGTTTTTGGTGCTATTTTTTTATAAGAACTGAAAGATAAAATGCGCATTTCCTTCATTGTTTTGCTGTTGTTGACTCTTGGATTTTGTGGCTTTTGTATTTCTTATATGCGAGCACGCTTTCTTGAAGACAGACAACATAAAATGCATTCTCGTGCGTATTATTATGGCTGGTGGACATTTTTGATTACTGTTATTCCAGCTTTTATTTTTTTAATTTTTTGGGATGCGGGGAGTACAATTTATTTAGAATATAATGCCTCTCAAGAGCTTGGGGCGTATAGTGCGCATGTAACAGAGCCTGTAAATCATGATCTACTTTGGGAGACACTTCGAAGTCTCGTCAAAATGCTTCATCACTTTGAAGGGGACCTTTCTACCGTTTCCTATAAGAAAGTGCAGGAACAATTACTCACGAAAGGGTTTGTTTTACCTCATGAAGCATCGGATGATGTGTTCAAAATAGCACAATCATGGGTATTTTCTTCTGAAAAGCTTCAGTTTATTGGTCATGGTTTCCTTTTTGCTATTGCGTTCTTTGGTTTTATCTGTGGAATGATGCAAATTGCTCCTCAACAGCGTGCGCGTAATAAGGTTGAATCTTTGATTATTATTGGCTTGGCTTGTGCTTCTATCGTTGCTATCTTGACGACAATAGCCATTGCACTTTCTATGTTTTTTCAGACAATAAGCTTTTTTCAGTCTGTATCCTTTTCGAATTTCTTTTTAGGAACGGTTTGGGATCCACGTTTTTCTGCGAGCGGTTCAAGCAATGAAGTAGGACAATTTGGTTTAATACCGCTTCTTGCTGGTACGCTTTATATTGCATTTGTTGCCATGCTTTTTGCTGTACCTATAGGATTATTTTCAGCTCTTTATATGGCCGAGTATGCTTCTTCGCGATTGCGAGCAATTGTGAAGCCATTGTTAGAAGTTCTTGCTGGCATTCCAACGATTGTTTATGGCTTTTTTGCTTTGAAGGTTGTAGGACCATTTTTACGTGATCTCTCTGCTTCTCTCTCAGACGGGGTTAGTTTTATTATGGCGCAAAGTGTTTTGACTGCTGGAGTTGTGATGGGAATTATGTTAATTCCTTTTGTTTCCTCTTTGTCAGATGATGTTATAACAGCTGTTCCACGTATTTTACGTGAAGGTTCTTATGGTTTAGGAGCAACGCAGTCTGAAACGATTAAGAAAGTCGTTATACCTGCAGCGCTTCCAGGGATTATGGGAGCAATTTTGTTGACGGCATCGCGTGCAATTGGAGAAACAATGATTGTGGTTTTGGCGGCAGGTGTTGCAGCAAACTTAACACTCAATCCTTTCGAAGCAATGACTACGATGACTGTTAAGATTGTTAATCAATTAACCGGTGATTTTGAGTTTAACTCTCCACAAACTCTGGTGGCTTTTGCCTTGGGAATGACACTCTTTGTTATGACACTTTTGATGAATATTCTAGCTCTTTATATTGTGCGTAAATATCGGGAACAATATGAATGAATGAAAAAATTCTTTTTCCTCGTCGCAATATTAGCCTCAAACGTCGGTATTGGGCTGAACGTCGTTTTCGTGCCTATGGTTTAATTGCCATTTTTATTGGTTTGTTTTTTTTATTTGCACTTTTATGCTCTATTATTAGCCAAGGTTATACAGCTTTTTTTCAAAGTCAAATGACATTATCAATTTATTTGGATGAAAAGATCATTGATCCAGGTGGTCAACGTAAAACAAATCCACAGGTTCTCATAACGGCGAATTATCCGATTCTTGTACGCAATGCTTTAGCAAAGAAACTTGATATCGATCAAAATGATCGAGCTTCTCTGCGGGATGTTAATCGTATGTTTTCAAATGGCGTCCGTGTTCAACTTCGTGAAATGGTGACAAAGAATCCAAAACTGATTGGCACAATGCAAAAAATCAAAGTTTTGGCAGCTGCGGATATCGATTCTGCTTATAAGGGGCAGATTGATCTGCATGTAGCAGAAAAAAACCGTAAAGTTTCTAATCGACAAGTAGAATGGATAAAGCGTTTAGCGCATGATGGTACGCTTTATAAAACATTTAATGTTGGTTTTTTTACATTTGGCGCTTCAAGTCGTCCTGAAACTGCGGGCTTAGGTGTTGCGATCATTGGTTCTCTTTATATGATAGGCATCGTTTTATTGGTTTCACTCCCGATAGGCATAGCGACGGCTCTTTATTTGGAAGAATATGCACGCAAAAATAAATTTACAGATTTTATTGAAGTTAATATCAATAACCTTGCTGCTATTCCTTCGATTGTATTTGGTCTTTTAGGACTCGCGGTTTTTGTTAATTTTTTGGGGTTACCACGTTCAGCTTCTTTGGTTGGTGGTCTTGTTTTAGCGCTCATGACACTCCCCACGATCATTATTGCGACACGTTCTGCTTTGCGTGCTGTTCCTCTCTCTATTCGTGCCGCAGCGTTAGGGTTGGGGGCATCAAAAACACAAATGATTTTTCATCATGTTGTTCCTTTAGCAGCACCTGGTATTTTGACAGGCACAATTATTGGAGTAGCTCAGGCTTTGGGTGAAACTGCGCCTTTGCTTTTGATTGGAATGGTTGCTTTTGTTGTTAATATTCCTACGACCCCCATGGATCCAGCAACAGCTTTGCCTGTTCAAATTTTTATGTGGGCGGGTGAAGCAGAGCGCGCTTTTGTTGAAAAGACGTCGGGGGCTATTATTGTATTAATGATTTTTTTGGCGATCATGAATATTTCTGCGGTTTTTTTACGTCGACGATTTGAACGCCGCCAGTAATTTTAATAAAATAACAACTTCGATAAGATTTTTGTAAGGTGAATTTTTATAATGAAAATTAAAATGCGTGGTCAGGATGTGAAGGTTTCTTATGGAGACAAAGAAGCACTCCATGGTATTACACTTGATATTCCTGAACATCAAGTGACGGCTTTGATAGGTCCATCAGGATGCGGGAAGTCGACTTTTTTGCGTTGTTTTAACCGTATGAATGATACGATTGAAGGCGCTAAAATAACGGGTCTTATTACCTTAGATGGGGAGAATATTTATGACACACGGATTGATGTTGTAGAATTGCGTGCACGTGTAGGAATGGTTTTTCAAAAACCTAGTCCTTTTCCAAAATCTATATTTGAGAATGTTGCTTATGGACCACGCATTCATGGTTTAGTTAAAACGCGTTCTGAATTGCATGATGTCGTTGAAAAGAGTTTGAGGCAGGCAGGTTTGTTTGAAGAAGTAAAAGACCGACTTCATGATCTTGGAACAAGTTTATCAGGAGGACAACAACAGCGTTTGTGTATTGCACGCGCCATTGCGGTTAGTCCTGAAGTTATTTTGATGGATGAGCCCTGTTCGGCTCTTGATCCCATTGCGACAGCACGGATTGAAGAGCTTATCGATGCATTGAGGCAGAATTATACAATTGTTATCGTAACGCATTCCATGCAACAGGCCGCACGTGTTTCTCAATATACAGCTATGTTTCATTTAGGGCATTTGGTAGAAGTTGGTGCGACTGAAATGATCTTCACCTCACCAAAAGAACAACGGACGCAAGATTATATTACGGGACGTTTTGGATAGGTGAATTGAGGAGTATAAGATATGTCTATGAATCATACTGTCCGTTCTTATGATGCAGAACTAAAATATTTAAAAGCAAGGATTACAGAAATGGGGAGCCATGCAGAAAGGATGATTGAACGTTCTGTCGCATCGGTTGTGTGTAGTGATCTTCAACTTGCAACGACAGTGATTGCCGATGATGTATTTTTAGATGAAGCAGAACGTGACATTGATGAAAAAGCGGTTGCTATTATTTGCAAACGTCAACCGATGGCTGTAGATTTGCGTGAAATTATTGGAGCCATTCGTATTTCTTCTGATCTTGAGCGGATTGGGGACATGGCCAAAAACATTGCTAAGAGGACTGTTGCACTTTCAGAAATACGTCAATCTACGTCCTTTTATCATGGGCTTGAAGCGATTACAGCTTTAGCTCTCAATCAATTAAAAGAAGTCTTAAATGCTTATACGAGTCGCTTATTAGAGCGTGTTGACGCGGTGCGTGAGCGTGATGAGAAGATTGATGCTTTGTATACTTCTCTTTTTCGTGAACTTTTGACGTATATGATGGAAGATATGCGCAATATTACGGTTTGTACGCACTTACTGTTTTGTTTAAAGAATATTGAACGAATTGGTGATCATGTTACTAATATTGCTGAAATGCTGCATTATATCATAACGGGTTACCATATGTCCTCTGATCGTCCTCGCGATGACCTTACTTATAAAGTTGGGGTAGATGAGAAGAAAATAAATTAAAATTTTTCTTATATGTATAAAATAAGTTTGTAGATATGTGAGTATTTTCTTACAGTGCAGCTATAGAAAGAATAAGATAACCATCTTATGGAAAAGCACAAAGAAGCAACAAAGAGTTTTTTCAGAGAAGCATGGCAGATTGCTAACTCTTTGTTTGACATATTTGTATATTAGATGATATCATCACTCGTATTGTGGCAGGAGGGGAGTTTTCTAGGGGAATTTCCTTTCAGATCATTTTGTTAAAATTTTATATTCAAAGGGGATATCTGTATTATTTTTTTCGTATGTAGAAGAAATGGATAGTGTTATTTTATTATAATTGAAACGTATAGGTTATTATAGCCTATATTGAACCGTGAAGAATAACAATATTGATCTGTAAATTAAGAGTTTTTTATTTTTTATTTTGCATAGATACTTTTTGATTACCTCTTGTATTAAAATTTTGCTGAGTGGTAACAATTAGCTATGTACTTTATTGAGAGATACATTTAAAGCTCATTTCAAAACTTGAATAGCTCAGAGATTATAGGAATGTGTTGCATAAGATGAAAAAAAATCGTTTGAATGTTTTTGTTACCTGTTGTGTAGCGCCATTAGTTGTTGTGGGATGTGCTTCAAGTCATTTAGATACTGGAAAAGTAAATAATAATAAGACAAAAACGGTTACGTATCCATTGACAGAGCGTCAATGTCTTATGAGAGCGATGTATTTTGAATCAAATCGCACAAGCCGAGAAGGGATGATTGCCGTTGGAACGGTTGTTATGAATCGTGTTAATTCAACCGCCTATCCTAAGACAATTTGTGGTGTTGTTGGTCAATATAGGCAATTTGCTCCTGGTGTTTTAACGCGTCCTATGACGGAAAAAGCATCTGTTGCTCGTGTAAGAGAGGCGGCTGATGCTGTTTTACGGGGTGAACGAGATAAGAAAGTTAAAAACGCTAAGTTTTTTCATACCGCTGGTTTGTCTTTTCCGTATAAAAACATGCATTATGTTCAGGTTGCAGGGGGAAATGCTTTTTATGAAAAACGATCACGTGATGGGTCGCTTCAAATTCCTACGAATAATCGCCCTTATGATGTTGCTTATGCCTTTGCCCAAGAACGTTCTGGTAATACGCCAAGCTTTGTAGATGAAAGTTTAGAAAGTAGAGAAATAAGAACAGAAAAGAGTATATCTTCTTCTACACAGGTAGCACAGTCCAAGACGGACCATCCTACGTCTTTTGCGATGGTACAGCTTGATAAAGTTCCCATTCCCGCCTATGCGCCTCAACATCCAGCTAGGAAAGAGGAAAATAAATCGGTTATGGCGTTGCCTTCATCAGATCAGTTAAATGCAATTGTTGCAATGTTAGAAAAGCGGTACACAATCCGATAATTTTTGCACGACCAAAGAAGGGTTTTATCATCCCTTGCGGTTTATGAATTAAGTAAATCCTTTGGCGATGATAACACTTACAAATATAGGTGAGGAAAGTAAATTCAAAGGATCTGAAAAACAATTTATAATATGACGACATAAAGAACGCATTCTATTTAAAGAAGGGTATTGGTAATGTACTTTGATATTCATGAGACAATTTCGCCTGAAATGCTTAATCGTCTTGCAGAAATTACAGTGAAAGTGGGGTTGAATTTACAAGAGGGGCAGGATCTTGTTTTAACTGCTCCAGTTTCAGCGTTACCTTTTGTTCGGCGTATTGCATATCATGCTTATAAGGTTGGTGCTGGTGTCATTACACCAATTTTTAGTGATGATATGTTATCACTTACACGGTTTGAAAATGCCCATACAGCTAGTTTTGATTGTGCCCCTTCTTGGCTCTATGAGGGAATGGCAAAGGCTTTTGAAAATGGGGCAGCGCGTTTAGCGATTGTTGGTGATAATCCTTTGCTCCTTTCCAATCAGGATTTTGATAAGGTTTCACGTTTAAATAAAGCCACTTCAATAGCTTACCAGCCGGCACTCAAGCAAATATCAAATTTTGCTATGAATTGGTCGATTGTTGCTTATCCAACAGCAGGATGGGCTGAGGCAATGTTTCCTTCTTTACCACTTAATGAGGCGATTAAAAAATTAGCTGATGCAATTTTTTCTGCTTCACGTGTTACAGGAGAAGATCCGGTGCAGGCGTGGACTGTCCATAATGCACATTTGAAGAAACGGTCATCTTGGCTTAATGAGCAGCGTTTTTCTGCCTTACACTTTACAGGGCCAGGGACTGATTTAACTGTTGGTTTGGCAGATGATCATGAATGGCATGGTGGTGCATCCATTGCTCAAAATGGTGTTATTTGCAATCCGAATATTCCGACAGAAGAAGTTTTCACGACTCCTCATGCTCATAAGGTTGAAGGTTTCGTTCGCTCAACAAAGCCCCTTTCCTATCAAGGAACTCTGGTTGATAATATTGAAGTACGTTTTGAAGCAGGGCGTATTGTTGAGGCTCGTGCATCAACAGGCCAAGAAGTTTTACAGCAGGTTTTGCAAAGTGATGAGGGTGCAAGCCGGTTGGGCGAAGTTGCCCTTGTGCCCCATTCTTCACCAATTTCTAAGAGTGACCTCCTTTTTTATAATACCTTATTTGATGAAAATGCTGCATGTCATATTGCTTTAGGGCAGTGTTATTCCAAATGCTTTTTAGATGGAGCGTCATTGACAGCAGAAGAGATTGCAGCGCGTGGTGGGAATAAAAGTATCATTCATATTGACTGGATGATTGGTTCTGGTGAAATTGACATAGATGGCATTACCCAAGATGGTGTAAGAGTTCCTGTATTTCGTAAGGGTGAATGGGCTTAATTTTGTTACCATAAAACACCGTCATTTGAGGTGGGGTGGGATGTAAGTCTCATTGATACGTTAAGTATTTTAGAGTGTGTGGTATATATTCAAGGCAGGGCTTGACCATAAAGCCTTTAGTTAAATGACTCACATGAGTAGGAATCCGAGTAAAATCCACTCATCAAGAATTTGTTTAGTAGATGTAGAGGAAGTCTTCGTTTTTTGAGGGGGGAAGAAGTCAATTTATCAGTGATACGATTGGAAAGTGTATAATTATTAAAGAAGAGTAATGCCTGAGCTTCCTGAAGTAGAGACAGTTCGTCGTGGACTTGAGTCCGTTGTAACTGATGCAAAGATAGTATCTGTCAAACTTAATCGTAGAGATTTGCGCTTTCCTTTTCCTGAGGCTTTTTCTGAGCGCCTTATTGGCAGAACAATTATAGAACTTGGTCGGCGTGCGAAATATTTATTATTTCATCTTTCTCAGGATGAAACGATTTTAAGCCATTTAGGAATGTCTGGTTCATGGCGTATAGAGAATGATTTTTTAAGAAAAACTTGCTCAGCGTCAAGTAAATTAGTTAAACATGATCATTTTGTCATGGATATTCAGACAAAGAATGGTGACGTTTATCGTCTTATTTATAATGATGTGCGTCGCTTTGGGTTTATGCTTTTAGTCGATACGGATAAGCTTTATGAACATCCACTTTTAAATAAGCTAGGTCTTGAACCTATGAGTAATTCGTTTTCTGGTCGTTATTTACAAAAGGCTTTTGTTAATAAAAAAATGTCTCTCAAGGGTGTTTTACTTGATCAGTCTATTGTTGCAGGTCTTGGGAATATTTATGTTTGCGAAGCACTTTGGCGGAGTCGTTTGTCTCCACAACGTGGTGCATTTACATTGGCATCAAAAACGACACGTGCATGTGAATTTGCAGATTCTTTAGCACAAAATATACGCAATGTGATTTCTGAAGCCATTTTGTCTGGTGGCTCTTCTTTACGTGATTATATGCGTATAGATGGTTCACTTGGTTATTTTCAACATGCTTTTTCAGTTTATGGACGAGAAGGCAAGCAATGTTTGGAATGTGGAGCGCCTATTATGCGCATTTTACAGGCTGGACGTTCAAGTTTTTACTGCTCACAATGTCAAAAATGAATAAGGCGTCTTGCAAAATCTTACAAGAGGCTTAAAGTCATCGTATCTATAATATAATTACACAAGGCTTGAAAGGTTTTTTTTATGCTGAATAAAGTACTAACACATCTTGATGGAAATATAGAGAAGAGCCTTGAACGCCTTTTTTCTCTTTTACGTTTTCAATCGATTTCTACCGACTTAGCTTATAAGGATGCATGTCGTAAAGCAGCTGATTGGTTGGTAGAAGATTTAAAAACAATAGGTTTTGAGGCTTCACGGCGCGATACACCAGGTCATCCAATGGTTGTTGGACATCATCCAGGACCTTCAGATGATTGTTTGCATGTGTTGTTTTACGGACATTATGATGTTCAACCTGTTGATCCATTGAGTTTATGGGAGGATGATCCATTTACACCTTCTTTAAAAGAGAGAGATGGAGAGAAAGTTATTTGTGCTCGTGGAGCTTCAGATGACAAAGGTCAGTTGATGACTTTTATTGAAGCATGTCGTGCATTTAAGAAAGAAACAGGGCAGCTTCCTATTAAAGTTACTATTTTATGTGAAGGCGAGGAAGAGAGTGCTTCTCCTTCCCTTATTCCTTTTTTAAAAGCAAATACAGATGAACTTAAGGCAGATTATGCATTGGTTTGTGACACGTCAATGTGGGATGCGAATACACCATCTATTGCTCTTTCTCTTCGGGGAATTATGGCAGAAGAGATTATTATCACAGCAGCTAATCGTGATTTGCATTCTGGTTATTTTGGAGGAGTAGCAGCTAATCCCATTCGTATTTTAACGAAAATCTTAGCAGGACTTCACGATGAAAATAATAGGGTAACACTTCCTGGTTTTTATGATGGAGTAGAAGAAACACCTCCACATATTTTACAATCATGGAATGCGCTTAATTGTACTGCTGAAAATTTTCTTGGTCCTATAGGACTTTCCGTTCCAGCTGGTGAAAAAGGGCGGAGCATTTTAGAGCTTGTATGGGCACGTCCTACCATGGAAATTAATGGTATTAGTGGCGGCTATGAAGGGGAAGGGATGAAAACGGTTATTGCTTCTCAAGCGAGTGCAAAAGTATCGTGTCGTTTGGTGCATAAGCAAGATCCAGAGAAAATACGCCAAGCGTTGCGTGATTATGTACGTAGCTCAATTCCTGCTGATTGTAAGGTTGAATTTAAGAATCACGGTTCTTCTCCGGCACTTCAGATTTCTGATGATTCATCTTTTATCAAGGAGGCGAAGGATGCCTTATCACAAGAGTGGGAAGTGCCTGCTGTCTTGACAGCCATGGGGGGATCGATCCCAATTGTAGCAGATTTTCGATCAATTCTTGGTATGGAAACTCTTTTGGTTGGTTTTGGACTGGCTGATGACCGTATTCATTCTCCTAATGAAAAGTATAATTTAAAATCGTTTCATAAGGGGCAGCGGTCTTGGGCGCGTATTCTTGCTGCTTTAGCAAGCAGGAGGGTAAATGGCTGAGATTCGCGTTCATCAAGGTGATTTACCAAACTTAGACAATTATAAAACTGATGCCATTGCGATTGATACCGAGACTTTAGGATTACAACCCTATCGTGATCGTTTATGCGTTGTTCAGCTTTCTTCTGGAGATGGTACTGCTGACGTTATACAGATTGCTAAAGAACAAAAGAGTGCACCCAATTTGATAAAATTGCTTGAGGATAACGCAATTACCAAAATATTCCATTTTGGGCGTTTTGATCTTGCTATTTTAGCGCATACATTTGGTGTTATGCCAGAAGCTGTTTTTTGTACAAAGATTGCTTCGAAACTTACGCGCACTTATACGGATCGTCATGGCTTGAAAGAAATTTGTAATGAACTGCTGAATGTGAATATTTCTAAACAGCAACAATCTTCGGATTGGGCGGCAGAAACGTTATCACAGGCACAAATTGAATATGCTGCGTCGGATGTGTTATATTTACATCGTTTAAAAGTTATATTTGAAGAACGTTTAAGACGTGAAGAGCGAGAAAATGTTGCCAAGGCATGCTTTCAATTTTTGCCTATGAGAGCTAGGCTTGATCTTTTAGGATGGGCGGAAGTTGATATTTTTGCGCATAGCTAACTTTAAAATTGGCTTTTAAATAGAGTTAATTATTGATGTGAGAGGACAAAATGCTTGTACATTATGGGCATTTTATCCTCTCATCTTTTCTGATAAGAATTATAATAAATTCTTAAGTGCTATTTCATTTGAAGTTTAGGTAATAAAAGTACTTTTGCGAATTCATATTTTTTATTTTTTTAACAGCTTTTATTTGAAACAAAGCAATTTTGAGGAGAGGCTGAAAACATACGGTAGGTTGGAAGACTTAAATCTCTGCAACCGGTATACAGCCTAATTGGGGGAGAATATGAATGTGTAAATGTAAAAACCAAAACTCATCTTTACCATCATTTTTAATTCGGCTTTACGACGTTCAAAAGTATTTAAAGCAATGTCTGTTAAATAATAGAGATTACGCATTGCCTCATGTTTTTAATGGATTTACGTTCTTCGTGTAAAACAGAACGCCCTAAACGGAATATATTTGTGTTGCTAATTCATGTGCTTTTTTAAAGAAACCGGCACCCAAGTCCATTTTACGGCGGCGCTTATGAATGGTATAATGATAACGCCCTCAAAAATATGATATAAAATCTATTGAACACTACCATCTTCATGCTTATGGAGTAACAAGCCGCTATCATCCACACAACTGTGCCAATTCCCAATGTTGTGTAAGTCCTTAGCCCTTGGTACGGTTCATAAGAGACATTTTTAGTCTTTTTTATCCACACAGCTTTCCCCACTTATAACGTGCAAACAAATGGTGTTGATTGATTCAACATGAAAAAGATTTGGAATGAGAGAATCTTATGGTATTTAGGGTTCTTATTCAATATGAATAACGATAAACTATCATTATAAATCAATATACTATATGATTAATGTATAAAGATAACCACGATTATACTGAACAATGCAAAGAACGACTCCTAGAAAAATTTGTTAGAAACAAGTCAGCAAGAGCGCTTTTTACTCAATCAAAATGTTGCAATAGCTTTTGTATTTAAGCATTCTCGTAAGAATTTCTCCTTTTTTCAAGACTTTTATCCATATACAAACCTTATTTATGATGTGTAAGCGAATAAATTTGCTTAATGTATAATGAACAAGTTTGAAATGAGATAATATTCTAATATTTGAGGGGGGTATTCAATATGGAAAATATAGATTATATATATAAATCAATATGTTGGTGTAAAATTCGTATAGTTTATTATTTTCAGACGATACTTCGTGCCTTTATTTATTACTCGATAAGTAATTTCTATGTTGGCAGAGCAGGGCAATTTTCTTTTATTTTAAAAGCAAAATTCTCCAAAGCTTTATTTTAAAGGATTTTCACTTTTTATCTATAAACACATTATTTTTCTCTGGAAATTTGCAATGAAGGCACTAGATAAAATCCATTATGGATATTTAATGAGGTTAAATTTATGAATATAAAATATTTTATTACAACTTTTGCTACTTTTGCTTCAATCTCTATCACTCAGAGTGCGAGTTTTTTAGCGTCTCAAAACCTTGTACAGAGAGCATCTTCGACTATTCCTCCAATAGGTTTTTTTTCTGGTGAACAGCTTTGCAAGTTATTATCTGAAGTTTTTCAGATAGAACTTTCTTGCACAAATAACAGCGAATGCATAACAGCAGCTAAGTTAGTACCTGTGTTACATTCTGGTAAAAAAAGAGATCATTATCCTAAAAAAAGACCAGGGAAAAGAGGACGGCCAAACCTATTTGCACGAGGTCCAATGAGTTTTTAAAAAGTGAAAAAAACATAAAGAAGTATAATATATGCTTTGAAGTTGAAAAAGAGGGATATTTTTTCTGCCAAATTCATGATTTTTAAAGCAAGGGGTGGTTTGAAAACTTTAAGAAAGATTTCTCATTTTTTCAGCTTTAAGGAGATTTCTATATAAGTTTTAATGTTTATCATACCGGTTGTCTGTCTTTAGGTATTTTTTTCAATTTCGTCTTGTAAAGGAGTATGAAATGATAGCCTACAAATAAGGCTGAAGCTCTGAAAAAGACTTTACTATAAGGTTGAGAGAAGAAAAAAATGGTAAGTATGTCAAAAAGGAATAAATGCCTAAATTAAAAACAAAGAGCAAGCGTGATGAAATTGCATGTAATCTTGTTGCAGTTCATAGGGTAGTGAAGATCTTGTTCTGTAGGGTACAAGCATTCTTTACAATGATGAAAAAATAATCAAAGAGCTATTCACATTTGGTTATACGAAGGATGAAGCTAAAAACGTTGTTTGTATGAATTTAAATGGAACTGTTACATTTAGCTGCTCTCAATATTGTAACAGTCTTCATTGTTATAATATTGAGAATATTAATAGGAGCCATTCTAGCTTTTAAATAGTTTTATTTATTCACACACTTGCGCGTTTGTGAGGTGCAGGGGGGATGGTTTCTTTAATATAAAAAGGCTTAAGATAAGAGCATCTTCAATATTACAGATGAATGAATATAAAAGATATTTTTTCATTATAAATCAATATATTATATTTTCATGTCAATAGTATACGCTTTACACGGAGGATACTGTGACACAGATTTTTTGCAAAATTATAAAGGAGAGCAAATGTGAGGAAAAGGGATCATTTGTGCATGGGCATAGTTTAATTCTCATTTATTACAGATCAAGCAATTAAGGGTGCTTTGATTGGCTTTTTGTTTTTTTTATAAGTGTGTCATTTTTACTACAGATATCTGAAGATGGGGCTCTATATGAAATGATGTGTTCAAATAAATATTCAGCTATGGAGAGAAAATATGAATATGAAATGGTTAATAACAGCTTCTGCTTTCGCTTTTGTTTCAGCTTCAGCAGCTCAAGCAGCAGATGTTATTGTTCCCCCCAGTCCAACACCTGTTGCTCCCGTTATTGTTGCTCCAACTTTTTCTTGGACAGGTTTTTATGTTGGGGGCCAGATTGGTGGTTTTTCGGGTAAAACGAAAATGGATATTCTCAGTAATGGAAACAAGATTCCAGCGCCTGATGACCTTTTGCCTAAACTATCTGGTTTCATGGGTGGTCTTTACGCAGGTTCCAACGTTGATCTTGGTAATGGCCTTATTCTAGGTGTTGATACAGATATCATGTGGTCTAATAAAGATGATACGAAGACAGGAAAAACATATGTCATTGCCCCAGAACACATCAATTATATTAACAAGGTATTAAAAGACGCTGCAATTAATATTGGTAAAGATGCGCTTAAACCTGGTGCTAAACGAACCCACAGTTTCACTTTTAAACAAAAATGGGCTGGTGCAACGCGCGTGCGTATTGGTTTTGCAGCTGAACGCATTATGCCTTATGTTGCTGGTGGTATCGCTTATACACAGCTTCAAGATAGTGCGTTGATTTCAATAACAGATAAAGATTCAGACAAAGTAATCGCTTCTGGTACTCTGTCTGATGAAACAAAGACCCTTGTTGGTTACACGCTTGGTGCTGGTGTTGATTTAGCAATGACCAATAACGTTATTGTCCGTGCGGAATATCGTTACTCTGATTTTGGTAAAAAGAAATTCTCAAATGATAAATATGAGACATCTTATAAAACCAATGATTTCCGTGTTGGTGTTGCTTACAAATTTTAATAGATGGTAAGTTAAATAACGAAGAGGCTCTGTCTTTGACCGAGCCTCTGTTATTCTTTGTTGCTATATTATCACACAATACATAATTTATTGTGGATGTGAAAAGATATTATTCAGATTTTCTTAAAAAAATTCATAGACAACAAACAAAAGTTACATTTAAAAATCAATAAGTTATTTATATATATATATCTTTAGGTTTCTCGTACAAAATCAAGCTATGAAGCAATTTTGTCTGGGATGTGCCCTCCATTTTCTGTGACTGTATCATTTTTACTACAGCTTTTCTTTCTGTAATCTTGTAGCACTGTGCTCATAAATAAATTAGGAGCAAAGTTTATGAATATAAAATCTTTAGTAACAACTTCTGTTATCGCTATAGCGGCAGCTTCTGCAGCACAAGCTGCTGATGTTGTCATCCCTCGTGAAACAGCCCCAGCAGTCATCACAGCAGCCCCTGCCTATTCTTGGACAGGTTTTTATCTTGGTGCTCAGATTGGTGGGCGTTCAATAAAATCTGATAACTTTTCAAACGATTTTAAGTTTTCCGGTATGATCGGTGGCCTATACACAGGTTACAATATTGATCTCGGCAGTGGTGTGATCTTCGGCTTGGATACAGATGTCTCTTTTGTTGGTAAAAAAGACACAGTTAATTACGGTGAACATACGGTTGGAGGATTATTAAATAAAACTGCTGAAGGTATTACTAAAATCCTTACAGAAGCTAAGATTCCAGTGAAAGATGGTCTAAAAGTTGCATCAGGAGATGCATACACCGAAAGTGTTACTCTGAAAGAAAAGTGGTCTGGTGCTACACGCGTTCGCATTGGATTTGCTGCTGATCGTATCATGCCTTATATCGCTGGTGGTGTTGCTTATACGCAAATGCAAGGAATTTCCGCGATTGAAGTGAAAAAAGCTGTTGATACTTCTGCTGATTCTGGTAAATTGGTTGCTTCTGGTAACGTATATGATGAAACAAAGACCCTTGTTGGTTTCACCCTTGGTGCTGGTGTTGACTTCGCAATGACAGACAATGTTCTGTTACGTGCAGAATACCGTTACTCAGACTACGGTAAAAAGAAATACTTTAAAGACACAGCTGAACTTCAATACAGAGTCAATGATTTCCGCGTTGGCGTTGCTTACAAATTCTAATTTCGTAAAAAACGAAATAAACTTCCAAGAGGCTCTGTCTTTGACAGAGCCTCTATTATTTTCTGTTGTTATATTATTACCCACTCCATATTTATTGGAGATATAAAAATATTTTCATAAACGACAGGCAAGAATTACATTCAAAATCGATAAGTTAACTTACGAATTCTCGTACGGAGTGAAGTTAATAACGTTGTAAAGTCATGCAGCGATTTTGTTTTGAGTGCATCCTCCATTTTCTATAACTGTATTATTTTTTACTACAGCTTTTCTTTCTGTAATCTTGTAGCATTATCCTCTAAATAAATGAGGCGCAAAGTTTACGAATACAAAATCTTTAGTAACAACTTTTGTTATCGCTATGACTACAGCTTCTGCGGCACAAGCTGCTGATATTGTCATTCCTCGTAAAACAGCTCCAACAGTTATCATAGCTCTTTCGTTTTCTTAGACAGGTTTTTATCTTGGTAGTTAAGTTGGCAACTTTTCAAGTCAAAGTTTATGTATTTGATTTTGAGACAAAAGAAAAAACTTCAGATAAAGATGCGCTACCTATGCCTTCCGGTTTCATAAGTGGTATTTATTTAGGTTACAACGTAGATCTTGGAAATGTCCTTATTCTAGGTGTTGAAACTGATACAGTCTGGGCAGACCGAGGAGAGACGAGGACGGTCTCAAAGATTCTTACGATTAATGATTTTAATGATGAATTTGAAGATGCTGGTGTTACATTGGATGAAAATGAAAAGTTTCAAAAGGGTGACACAGCAGTTTATCGCATTGGTTTCAAAGAAAAAGGTCTGGTGCAACACGGGTTCGTGTTGGTTTTTCCGTCGCTGATCGTATTATGCCTTATCTTGCCGGTAGTATTGTTTATGCGTAAATACAGGGTGTTGGTAAAATTTCAGGAACAAAAAAATCGGCAAATGATAACCCAAGTAAAGCATTTTCTGCTACGGTATTTGATAAAACAAAAACGATGGTGGATTTCACTCTTGGTGGTGGTATAGATTTCGCGATGACAGATCATATTCTGCTTCGTGCGGAATACTGTTACTCAGACTTTGGTAAGAAGGAATTTAAAAAGGATTATCTTAAACTAGGCTACAAAAGCAATGACTTTCGTATAAGTATCGCTTACAAGTTCTAATTTCATCAAAAGTGCAATTATGAATAAAAAGTATTAATAAAAAATTAAATTTTTAAGAGATATTGACTTTTACAAAACCGCTGTTTTCTGGGGTTTTATTTGTATGATTGTGACATTTTTACTACAGCTTTTCTATCTGTAATCTTGTAAGGTCGTTTGATAGTTAATTTAGGAGCAAAATTATGAATACAAAATCTTTAATAGCAACTTCTATTGCCGCTTTAATTTCAGCTTCTGCAGCACAAGCTGCTGATGTGGTGATTCCTCATGAAGTCGCACCAGCAGTTATCGCTGCAGCCCCTTCATTTTCTTGGACAGGTTTTTATCTTGGTGGTCAAGTGGGCAACTTTTCGAGTAAAACTAAAGTAACTATTCCAGGAGAAGATAAAGGACTTTTCAAAAAAGATAACACACCTAGTCCTTCTGGTTTCATGGGTGGTATTTATGCCGGATCTAACGTAGACCTCGGAAATAGTCTCATTCTCGGTGTTGAAACCGATGCAGTTTGGGCGGGCCGTGAAGAATCAAAAACAGCCCGTGAATTGACTCTTACTGAAAAAAATGCAGAAGATTTTAATGCTGCCCTTGAAAAAGCTAAGGTCGAATTAAAAGATCAGCAACGGTTTGAAATAGGTGACAAGGTAACGGAAAAGCACAGTTACAAAGAAAAATGGTCTGGTGCTACACGTGTTCGTATCGGTTTTGCTGCTGTTGACCGTATTATGCCTTATGTTGCTGGTGGTATTGCCTATGCGCAGGTACAGGGCATTCAATCAGTTACAGGAAAAGGAGAGAGAGTTAAAGTTGAGCAAAAAGCTGATGTGGTTGAAAAACCACCAGTTAAGCAAAATGTAGATTTGACTGGTGGTACTTGGGCTGATGACACGAAGACAATGGTTGGTTTCACTATTGGCGGCGGTGTTGACTTTGCAATGACAGACAACGTTCTTTTACGTGCAGAATACCGTTACTCCGATTTTGGTAAAAAGAAATTCGCAAACGATACACGTGAATTCAACTACAAAACCAATGACTTCCGTGTAGGTGTCGCTTACAAATTCTAATTTCGTAAAAATGAAATTAGAAGCATAAAAAATACTAAGGCCTCGTTTAACGGGGCCTTTATTTTATTAGCTCTCTATTTTATAACTACTTATTATATAAAATCTTATATCACGGCTGTCATTTTACGCTTAAGTGAAAAGTATTTAATTAATCTCAGAAATAGGACAAGATCATAACCAGTGACGAACATTAGTCTACTTTTATATACCAGATTAGAGCGAGCGTACTACATATATCTGTTGGAGTAAGCTTTGGGAAATACAGTCTCATTGGGGAAGAATATGAAGATGTAAAGATAGGAATCAGTTTCCAACTTTACCATCTTCTTTTAATTTAGCTTTACGATTTTCAAAAGCATTTAGAGCAATGTCTTTTAAATAATGAAAATGAAGATGACGCATTGTCTTACGTTTTTGTTTATTGCATTTTTTAATGAGATCATACTCCTCATGCAAAACAAAACACCCTAAACGGAATACACTTGTTGTTGTGTATTCACACATTTGTTTTAAAGAAATATTTTTCAAAGTACATCAAGCCCACTTATGTCTCTGGAAAAGATTTGAATATTTTAGACTCTGATGTTCAAGCAACGGATAAACTTTCCTTACAAGCTGAGAGGAATGTTTCGATTGATGCCACACGCAACAGTACCAATAGCCATCGCGGGGATCAAACTTCTCATGTTGCCGTGCACAATGGCTCTCATTTAAGTTCTGGAAAAAATACCACTGTTCTATCGGGTGGCGATATCCATATTGCTGCTTCCGATATAGATGCCAAGGGCAATGTTGCTCTTGGCGCCCAAGGGGAGGTAACAATAGGGGTAAGAAACGATGAAGTGGAATATCATCTTCGCACCAAAAACACGAAAGTGGACATGCAAGCCTCTCATGCCGTTGGCTCTTCGATAAAATCGGGAGGTGATACCACTGTCATTGCAGGGCAGGATGGCAAACCGCATGATCTTAGCATCACAGGCAGTTCCATTGCGGCTGATGGCAA
>NZ_JBHILT010000129.1:0-1056 GCF_042193405.1 Bartonella sp. TT110JLCBS | reverse complement strand
GCGGGAACGAACAATACGAGGAATTACGGCAAGAATTCATTCCGCGGAAGAAAAAATACCCCGGACATTCGCGCCTCGACATACTCGAGCAAGAGATGATAACGATCTTCCTCAACTCCCATATAAACGAGTATGTATGAAGTTTCTGGTTTGATGTTTAAATACCCGTGTTACCATTTAATTATAGATTGAAACTTATGCATATAGACGTTAATGTGTAAAAATATAATTTACCACATATGTAGGTAATATGTTTTTTAACAATGTCCGTTATTGTTTAACCGCAGTACTCCTGTCTGGAGGTATGACTGTGTGAGCACCACAAGAAGAAGTCTATTCGCCCTGCTCGAAGGAAAGGAATTGGTGCCAGACGATGTGATGGATGTGTTCGTATGCATAATGCAAAAGTTCTTGCGGCGAGTCCCATATCCGTTTAAGAAGCACGCCTCCATAACATGACCAGGGGCACTTTTTATGTCGGGACAGCCTGACGCGTGTGAGACGACGATCGCTATGATCGGAGATGCTGCACGTAACCTGAACAAAGTAGAAATAGTTATCCTCCCGATAGTGATGAATGGGCACTTCCATGTGGTGGTCCTTGACAGCGAAAAAAAAAGAATACAGGCATTATTCATCCTGCGACCGTGACGAGCACGCCAGACACGCGTCTGAAAATGGTAAGTTCCTTACTGAAGGTTATTCGAATAAAGGGTAAAATGAACTTCATTAAGCTGCCAACTAACGTGAAATTCTTTAACGTAACAGAAGAAAATGTTTGACTATTTCGTCACAATGGAGTTCGGAGAGTCTTTAACTCTATACTATCCTTTAATTCACGACAATCGAACACCACGACCGAGACGAGGAACTGTGGACTGCGTCGTTTACGTCATGCGGTTTGTCGAGCTAATACTGGAAGGTGAAAAGCTACGCGTACCGCAAAAAGATGTCCCTTATTTTAGATTAAAGTATGTTGCCCGCATACTTGTTGAAGGTCGTCGATCCGGTCTCGTAGAGAAAGGCGAGTCTTCTACTGGGGGCGAGAATTTGGCA
>NZ_JBHILT010000128.1:0-1065 GCF_042193405.1 Bartonella sp. TT110JLCBS | reverse complement strand
GTTGAGACACTCATATGAAGCAATTTTGCACTTTCACGGTCTGTTAAAAGAATATCATTTTCTGTCATATTAAAATCCTTTCACTATAAAAATGGTAACAAATCATAACTATTTATTAACCACATTTTGGTTCATTTAGAAAGATGTTTTATTCATAGAAAACAATATTTTATTATACAATTTCTGATGTGATACGTGATGAATCTTATTGAGAAAGAATGAGAGACAAGAGAGCTAAAGTTATCCACAGATAATGGGGTTATTCACCCCATATTTTAGGTTTGACCCGTGACATAAGCCGCCCATTTATCCATATAGACACGGCGCTGTTCTAGATAGTCAGTACGACGATAGGAGCGCTCTACTTGTCCTCCGACTGTATGACTTAGAATAGTTTCAGCGACCTCATAGGGGGCATCGGTTGTTTCAGCAAGCCAATCGCGTAAACTAGAGCGAAAACCATGCGGGCAGGCTTCAAGTTTATTGTCTCTCATATATTGAGCCATACACTTCTCAGCGAGGGGACCGCGACCTTTAGCAGAAAAAAAGAAATCATTACGAGAAAGCAATCGTGCTTGTTTTAAAATGTCTAATGCTTCAGTTGATAAAGGCACGCGAAATTCTTTTGTTGTATCACGCTTGCCTTTCATATTTTCAGCAGGTATGGTCCATATATCCCCATCAATTTGATCTTTATGAATATGACGTAAAGGATTGGTACGAACACCTGTCAGAATAAGCAAACGCAAAGCCAGTTGTGTTATGGTTGATGCTTCACAGAGTGTTTTATAAAAAGCCGGAACCTCTCTCCAATCCATGGCTGGTCTATTAGTGACCTTATGGCGTTGTTTTCCTAAGAGAGCTTTTGCTTTTTCTACAGCTTGTAAATCAACATCTACACCTAATGCAGCCGCATGTTTGAGACAAAGATTAAGACGTATCAATGCTGTTCGAGCAATTACAGCCTTTGTATGCCAAATGGGAGAAAGGGTATTGCGTATCTCTGTTTGCGTAATCTCTGAAACGGGTAAACAGCCTAATTTAGGGAGAATATGAAGGCGTAAA
>NZ_JBHILT010000127.1:0-1071 GCF_042193405.1 Bartonella sp. TT110JLCBS | reverse complement strand
AACATCACTCCGCTTAAGAGCAAAACTGAAACCACTGCTATCCATAAAATTTCATTCGAACTCATCTTTATCTCCTTTAATTTTTATGAGGGCGGTCATCATGACCAATCTGTTGTGCTTCGCATTCCATTAAAAAAAGAATGCAACAAGCCGCATGTGCCAAGTGTGATAAATCACTCTCAGCATCCTTATGCTCTCCACCAAACCATGCTAATAAATGACGTAAAGCAGCACCGTGAAACCTGCTCCAGTGCATGCCATTACGCCAATTGTTTGCTCCGTACTTCTTTGCCCCAAACTCTAAAACTTTGCCGATTTCAATCAGTGCCAACGGCGGTATAAGCTCTATACGAGGCTTACCATCATCATTCTTATGCGCTTCGTTTGTGCTATATGAAACGTGTTTACGCATGTAAACTTCGTCGTTATCGCTAACCTCTCCATAGCCACAAACCTTGGTATATCCACAAACCTTGGCATTTCCGTAAACACGAGCATTTTCACAAACCTTAGCATTCCCATACACATGCGCATTGCCATAAACCGAAGCATCATTACTAACACAGACATAGCCACAAACCTTGGCATTGCCATAAACACGGGCATGGTCACTAACATGCGCATGCCCACTAACACGAGCATTTTCATAAACTCTAGCTCTGCCATAAATATGGGCATTGCCATAAACATAACTATCTCCATAAATAAAAGCATCTATACCAACACGGGCATTGCCATAAACACGGGCGTTTTCATAAACATTGGCTCCATTAAAAACCCATGCATTTTCATAAACCTTGGCATTATCAAAAACACAAGCCTTCTGAGCAACCCAACATTCACCATGATGACTTAAGTTGCTCTCTTTTTCGATATACCCCCCAATCTCTCCAGCCTTCACATCTCCAAAATCTCTTAAGGCTTTAATACGATGAAGTGTGTGATTACCAAAAACACGTGTCTCATCCGTGAATTCATATTTCTTTTCTACAGCCATCTTTATCTCCTTAATGCTGTAAAGTTTCTCCGGTGTGATCAACACCGCAGCTCTTGCTAATTTTCGACAATGGG
>NZ_JBHILT010000126.1:0-1072 GCF_042193405.1 Bartonella sp. TT110JLCBS | reverse complement strand
ACCTATAGCGAAAAAGAACACACCCTTTTAAAAAACTTTAGAGAACTCAAATCAAAAAAACAAAAAGCAATTTTGTGGTTAATTTCTGATTAAGCAAAAGCGCAACGATCAACATTATTCCATTCATATTCCCCTTAAGTCGAATTCAAACCAGCTTCCCCTCAAACAACAGCACTTCATCAGGCTCAATAACTCAAACCCTGCCCTCAAATATTCTAGCACACCACACCCCTTCAAAGAGCAATGTTTTACGGCAGATAGGATAATCAGCTGCATTTTTGTTGTCACTTATAATTTTCCAATGACTTTTGAATGCCTCTATTAATCTTTTTATAGCACTTTTACTCTTTTTAAAGCTTCTTTCTCTGCTTCTTCTTTTAACTTCATGCCATTGGCGCTTTCGTACCTTTTTATTGTTTTTTCAATCTGATCATCAGTCCCTGCTTTAAAGACAATCATTGTTTCAAACGGACGAAATAATGACGATTGCGAAATATGAAACAAGATATTCGTACGCAAATTGCTTGGATCAAAATCGCTATACCCTTTTCTTTTTAAGTCATGGATAGATATCGCTTTTTTTGACATAGCAAGACCAATAACATCGCTATTTTTCTCACCAAAATCTTTCACTGTTAAAAGGTTATTTTCAGCGTCACAAACTGTCGATATATTCATGACTTCGTCAAGAACTTGATCATTTATGTCAAATTGAGCATTGCTGACAAAAATGAATACAAGATCACGCAAAGAACAAGCTTTTTGAAAATAACAAGCATTGTACAAACGTGAGGGAACCCCAAGACAGTTGACTGCTCGTCGAATGATTTTTATAGCGAGCTCATATGATTTTTCATCTAAACGAAGATCACGAATGTCTGGAATGTAGATTTCTTGTGTTTCTTGTAACGGTGCAACTTCACTGTTTAATGCACGATCAATAAGCTTTTCTAACCAATTGTAACTCTCAACATTATCCTGCTCTCGGACAGACGATCTGATCTCTTCTAAAAGATTGTCCAGCCCACACTCTTCTCTAAAAGCACGCTCTCTTCGGTCACACGTCATCGTA
>NZ_JBHILT010000125.1:0-1073 GCF_042193405.1 Bartonella sp. TT110JLCBS | reverse complement strand
GGGGCAGATGCCTTTGGATTGATGTGCGTGGCTTATGAAGAACCTCCGACGATACAAAAGCGACCAGCTTATAGCGGTAGAGAAACTTATGAAAGCACGTCATGGATGGCAGAATGATGTATGATGAAGAGCATTTAGAGAAAGACAGCACCGTATCAGCTCTGTCTCATGATGGTTTGTTTCGCAAGCTTGTGAGTTGGTACAAAGAAGATGTGGAGCATGTGAATAAATGGCGTGAACATGCGCGGGAAGATTTTCGTTTTTACAATGGTGATCAGTGGAATGAGGCTGATTTAGCGGCGTTAAAAGAGCAACGCCGCCCCGTTATGACCTTTAATCGTATTGCTCCGCTTGTGAATGCTGTTGTGGGGTCAGAACGCAACAATAAGCGAGAAGTGCAGTTTATTCCCCGTCAAGTAGGGAAGGCATTGCCTAGTGAATTGCTTACTGGTGCGGCAGAATGGTTTCGGGACATGGCGCATGCAGAATACGCTGATAGTGATGCTTTCCAAGATGCCGTTATCTGCGGCATGGGGTGGACTGATACCCGCCTTGATTATGAAAATAGCTTTGATGGTGAACCGGTCATTACGCGTTTAGACCCGTTAAAGATGGTTTGGGATAGCGCGGCAGTGCAACCGAATTTAACCGATGCACAACGCATGTGGTATGTAGATCGCAAGCCCTTGGAAGTAGCTAAGCAGATGTTTCCCAAAGCTCATTGGAGTGAACTGAGTGCAGATTGGGCGCGTGATGGGGTTGCTTATGAGGGCATTCATCATAATGATCTTGAAGCTTATAATGATGAGAAGGGCATTGATGTTGAAAACGGTCGTCGGATGGTTACACTAGTTGAAGGACATTATAAACAAAAATACAATAAAGTCAATAGTTTGTTTGTAATTATCTTATATGAATCCACTCAAGAATCCACACTTTTATACGTGATTCATTTGACCATTTTTTATAAACAATTGCCATGTATGAATAGACCATAAAAAGCTAATCATAAAGAAGTTTAAGAAGAAAAAACAACTTCAAAATGTCCTTCAAGCGTTTTAACTTCTTTCGGA
>NZ_JBHILT010000124.1:828-1075 GCF_042193405.1 Bartonella sp. TT110JLCBS | reverse complement strand
TGAGCATTCCCATAAATTCTTGCACGAGGATAAATACGTGCAAAACCATAAACCTCAGCATTTCCATAAACAAAGCCACCTACAACCGCCTTGCCATAAACACGGGCGTTTTCATAAATACAAGCTTCCACATTAACATGAGCATAACCACTTACAACGGCATTATCGTAAACCCGTGCATTAGCATAAACCTTGGCTTTACCTCCGACCCAGCAATTGCCATGATGCGATAAATTGTATTCACTAC
>NZ_JBHILT010000124.1:0-742 GCF_042193405.1 Bartonella sp. TT110JLCBS | reverse complement strand
AACTTCAATCGTCTCGCCTGTAAATTCGTATTTTTTTGCAAACTCTCTCTTTTTAAAAGAGCCATTATCATCTGTAATAAAAAAGGAAGATTCTTGATTTTTAACTGTAGCGTTCATGCTAGTAATCCTTGTGATAATTGGGTTTTGAATTGACAACCCTATAAGGGCGCCGGGTGTTCAAAACACGGTCACAAGTCCGTCGTCACACTTTTCTCATAAAAGAGTATTGTATGGTATGACCACACCCGACAAAGCTCTCATATACTAACAAAAGCATAAAAGAAAGTCAGTATTTTAAAAGGCATGGGAGAAGCTGTTTCGTAACCTATCCGCTTTTCTCAATGTTACGAAGATAACTACGCAAATCATTGCGCACATCATGTAGTTTCTTGGTCATCAATGCTTCATCAAGACTTTTTACATAGTTATTTTCGCGAACAAAAATACGTTCTAACTCCTCAAATTCTTTAGAAATGATGACCTCCTATGATAACATCTTTATCTAACCAATCGGGACCATATTCCTCATCCGCATTCTTTGTAGAAAATCCCATATCACGAATAAATTGTGCTCCATGCCGCTTTTTAAGAAACAGAAGTGTATGTGCTGGAGGTTCAGTCATTGCTAACCATTCCCACACCGCTTTGCTATCATTAGCACGGTCCGCTGCTTCTGATTCAGCAGTATAAATGCAGTTTTGATCTAACCCGCCTGCTCGTAACTCCTCACGTTCAGCATCCG
>NZ_JBHILT010000123.1:0-1085 GCF_042193405.1 Bartonella sp. TT110JLCBS | reverse complement strand
GTGTATGTTGGTGTCCAGATATCCTGGTGATCACCTTCACCATTAGTGGTATTGGCGAACCGCAAGACTAATTGCAGGTTGTTTTGGACCCCTTGCGGGGCATCAAAAGAAACGGTAAAGCCACTGTTCAGACTGTTTGCCAGTTGTGGATAAGCATTGGCGACATCCTGGCGAGCGGTTAGTTTGACCGCCTTCCGACCGATTTCTTTGCCATCGGCCAATAGAATAACGTACGGGTATTGGTGTGTTAAGGATTGGTCGTTCGCAAACCAACCGTTAACGGTCAGGGTCGTACCATCATTAGACCAGCCATCAATGTTATAAGCGGAGCCGTTGAGGGTACCTAAACTAAACCAATAATCGGTATGATCCGCCGCCTTCCCGTTATCACCGTTGCCACCGTTGGTGGCTGAGTAACGACTAACTAAGGAATAGGTATGTCCTGCTATTAAATGAGCCTGATCGAAAGTGCCACTAAACCGCGCCCGATTAGCGGACCGCGTATCTCCATAAGCCTTTGCGACATCGTTGGAAGCCGTGTTTTGGACTTGAATGGCACTGACTTGGCGTCCCGTGGTGTTATCAAAGAGGATTAAGTAATGGTATGGTTCATAGATCGAGGCATCATTGGCATGCCAGGCGTGAACTTCCAGGTGGCCACTACTAATTTGCCAACTCTCCAAATACCCCCGGTTTTGTTTTTGAACCGGACCAAACCAGTAATCAACGGCTTCGCCGTTGCCTGCCGGATCATCCGTCCACCGGCTCACGATTTGAATATTATCTTCCGCATACTGGGGACTAAGTTTAAAGCTGGTCTTAAAGCCACTCACTCCAGCATTCGCGATGAGCGGAAAGGCCTTCGCCACGTCTTGACGGGCAGCTGACTGAACTTCAGTCCGCGTAATTTCTTGATGACGGGTTTGATCGTAGACAATGATAAAGTGGTGCGTCTTCCCTAAAGCCTGGTTGGACGCATGCCAACCACTCACGTGGAGATTCCCTTCGGCATCACTACTCAAGTTATCTAAACTAGCCACGTTCTGCTTATTCACTGGATTAAACCAGTAATCCACACTAGCCCC
>NZ_JBHILT010000122.1:0-1094 GCF_042193405.1 Bartonella sp. TT110JLCBS | reverse complement strand
ATAAAGTTTGAGACATTGAATTATGCTATTCAGGATGTTCGGAAAGAAGCAAGACAAGCTGCTGCTATTGGTCTAGCGGTGTCCAACTTGCGTTACAATGATGCACCAGGAAAGTTAAGTGTTGCACTTGGTAGTGGTATATGGCTTAATCAGTCCGCATTTGCTCTTGGTGCTGGTTATACATCTGAAGATGGAAATATTCGCTCTAGTCTGTCTGTGACAAGTGCCGGAGGGCGCTGGGGTGTAGGTGTAGGATTAAGCTTAACTCTAAATTAATAAAATTTACTACGATTATTTTCAAAAACGCTTCTGTCTATACAAGACAGAGGCGAAAAGAGTTACACGATTAAAAGAACGACTCCCATAAATAACAATGCCAGCATTAATGTTGAAAATAAAAAAAGAGAAAATGTCTGAAGAGTGGTGTGTTTTACGCAAATTTGACAGAAGTCGTGGAGGGGGCTAGTTGGTTGTTACATGACAGTAAGCAGCGGATTAAGAAAGTTTTTGATGATACGAAAAAATATGTAGATAAATATTTTTCTGAATCCAAGGATAATGCGATGAGTAATGGTGTTAACGAATCGAAATCCTCCACCGATATGAAATTTGAAATGTTTAGTTATGCTATTGAAGATGTTCGGAAAGAAGCAAGACAAGCAGCGGCTGTTGGTTTGGCAGTGGTAGGTTTGCGTTATAACGATACACTAGGAAAGTTGATTGTTTCATTTGATAGCGGCGCATGGCGTGGACAATTCGCATTTGCTCTTGGTGCTGGTTATATATCAGAGGATGGCTTCATTTGCTCTAATATATCCGCAACGAGTTCTGCGGAGATTAGAGAAGAGATGTTGGCTTAAGATTAAAGCTGCGTTGATGATAGCAAGGGATTCTTTTAACAACATTTATTCTTATTTTATTAAATGAGGGTGAATATTTTTTTGTAGATGCACAGTATTTATCTAGAGATAAGCATAATATTTGATGAGGCTATAGACTGTGAGGTTTTATAGAAGATTTTCTATATTTTGTTGAAAAAAGATCACAGTAGAATCCATATTGCTAAAAAGTTATATTTTTATGTTGCTATTTTC
>NZ_JBHILT010000121.1:797-1126 GCF_042193405.1 Bartonella sp. TT110JLCBS | reverse complement strand
CCTTAACCGCACCGATGCGTGCTTGCGGGCAAATCGATATTTCTCACTGGAATTTAGCCCATAACTATTTGAAACAGGGCTTGTTACTCGAAGCCTTGCATCAGTTTTCAGTTCGATTCGCCACCGTGGTGGCTAAAAACTCGGATCTCACTTATCGCTATCTCCCTGTTATGGTTGAACAGTTTTTCTCTACCACCCATTTTGATAGCGATCGGTTATGCGTTGAAGGACATATTGAACGCATTAATGAGGCCTATCGTATTCACTGTAAGGCTAGCACATATGACAATGGAAAGGCCGTTATTGCGCAGGCAATCATCATGGTCAGT
>NZ_JBHILT010000121.1:0-778 GCF_042193405.1 Bartonella sp. TT110JLCBS | reverse complement strand
TCGTGTTCTGAGAAAGCCGCTCTTCCATTACTAGGCGATTTATGTAAGATTTCCTCCGTAACCGGAGATTCTTGTACTTTTTCCTTTAATGCGCATCACCCGCTTTTTGAGGAACATTTCCCCTCCCGCGCCGTATGTCCTGGTTCACTATGATTGAGATGGTTCTGGCTTTAGCCACGCAGGGTAGGACAAAAAATATCGCATCTGTTGCGCTGAAAAAAGTAAAGTTCATTGAAGCAGTTTATCCGGGAGATACCTATCAGTTGACCATTAAACAGGATACAGAGTGTGAACTGGGTGGCGTTTTTTATATTCATACGGAAACTAAAAAACGAAGCACTTGCGGTAAGTTTTCTATCAAATATAAAAAGGAGGATGCGCCATGTTTAACATAATAATCTCTTTTATTCCGTGGAGTATTTACTCCTGGGTTATCAATGGAAACTTTTTAACTCTGGTCGAACGCTCTCTCATCTTAACTGTGATTTCATTGTTCATTATTGCTGTGAATATTAAAATTGTCCGGCAGGGAGAACCCGTGATGATTACTAACATTCTGACAGTTATTGTCCTGTTTGTTAATTATTTCGCTGGATGGTCTACACTTTTACTGAACTACCCCACAGTTTTTTGCTATCTGTCACTTGCTCTGGTTTCATTGATTAGCTTGCTGGTAAAGAAACCCTTTACCATTTTTTATGCCAGTGCTGGTGTTTCTGAAGAAAAACGCAAACATATCCTATTTTATCTCATCAATAAATATATTACATGGATTTGG
>NZ_JBHILT010000120.1:0-1127 GCF_042193405.1 Bartonella sp. TT110JLCBS | reverse complement strand
AAGATGACAGAACAATCGCTTGAAGGCAATTCAATGGCTGCGCGTACTTGCAAATCAGAGCAGTCCACAAGGTCAAAGGTGCCTAAATCGACAATCTTTTCTGTTTGCCTATAGCGTGCCGCCAGCACTCGAAAGGCTAAGGCTTCATCTTGATGAGCGGTCCAGCTCCTAGCATTGACAGAAGAAAAGCGTGGTCCGGTCACGTAAGGGTGACTTGAGACATATCTTTGACTGTTTACATCAAAATCTCCAAGCTTTGCTAGTGAGACGGCATGATCAGCATCATCGGTTTTAATGACAAAAGCAGTGAGACGGTCATTAGGGACTAACAAGGGGACATCATAGCGTGCCTCTGCCCACCCTAGCTTTGCGCCCTTCATAGAATAAAAGCTTTGCGCTTGAATATCGGCGGTCGGATAGCCATTTTCTGTGGTGACCAAATCAATCACCAGATCATGGTTCTGATTGCCGATTTTGCAAAGATGAAAGTCAATTCCAGTGATTTGCCGTGTTTCATCGGGGGTAAAGACTTGCGCTTGTGGGTCCACTTGCGTCCAGATCTTCACTGTTGTGGTGCGTCGCATCACTTTCACATCAATCACGCCTTGACCTGTAAAAAGCCCTGTTGCAATGGTGCCCCCTTTCCCCCGTGCCACAACATTTTTTGTGCCAGCCGTAATATTTTGTGGAATCGTGAAAGCGCCCTCAAGGGTGCCCTTGCTATCGGCAATAAGGAGACTCTTTGGTAAAACATTCACACCATCAAAGGTAAGACTTTCCAAGATTTCGCTACTGCCAAAACCTTCAATTTTGAAAGAAAGGGTAATTTGTCTTAAAAAATTGATTTGTTCTTGGTGTGTGTTGATGAAATTATCGCTTACTTCTGTTCTACGTATGGTACTGCCGCGATGTTTTCCCATAATGATTTGATTGGTGATACCCGAGAGCCAATCGGTGCGCTGTTCATGCCAGAAGTCTGTCGCGGGTTCAAGGGTTACTGTACCAGGCAAGGTCGCAAAATTTTGATAAGGATTGATTTTTTCGCAAGCCGTTGTCAACTCTTGCGCAATAATCACTTCATTTGTCCAGTCAAGCGTGACAGGCGCTTTTAAAGGAGCAGTATAGAA